>NZ_RJNX01000004.1:0-182109 GCF_003942775.1 Streptococcus mitis
GTTATTAGTCTAGATTCATCTGGATTGACAATTAATGACAATAAACTTTATCTAAGAGGTGCCAATGATGATAATGGTAAACTTGTAACTGGATATTTTACAATGTTTATGGACGGATTATTATCTAAAGATCACCATATTTTGGGCTATGCAGATGAATCTGGTGAAATCGTGAAGATGAAAGTTTTGCCTAATGATTTCCGTGATTATATTGAAAAAGGAATTTCCGGTTTTTATGGAGAAACTGTTAGATATGACAGTTCAACAGGAAATGTTTCTGTTGTGAAATAAACTATCTGACATAGTAAAAAGAAAAAAGCGAACAGTTTTGTTTACTAGGAAGTCATGTTCATTTCACTATAGAACAGGAGGAAATAACTATGAAAAAATCTAAACTATTCACTCTTGGTTTGCTTATAGGTGCTGGTCTGCTTTTATCTATCAACCAAGCACAGGCTGCAGATACTTGGGTTAAAAATGGTGCTGACTGGAATCTTTCTCAAGATGGCAGTCTCGCTAAAAACAAATGGGTACAAAATGCTGGCTCATGGTATCATTTTGACAGCACTGGTAAAATGCAGACAGGCTGGCTCAAAGAAGGCAATACTTGGTATTCACTAGCAGATAGTGGTGCTATGCGCACAGGCTGGTACAAGGAAGGCAATACCTGGTACTCACTCGCAAATAGTGGTGCCATGCGCACTGGCTGGTATAAGGAAGGTAACACCTGGTACTCATTAGCTAATAGTGGCGCTATGCGTACTGGCTGGTACAAAGAAGGCAACACATGGTACTATCTTCATTTTAGTGGTTCTATGATGACAGGTTGGGAGTGCATAAATGGTGATTGGTATTATTTTGAACAATCAGGTGCAATGGCCTCTGATAGAGTTGTAAATTCTAGTGATGGAACAGGCTATATTCTCAGCAAGGATGGACATATGTTCACTTTACAAGATAGCCCTTATAAACATGATGATATTGTTCGTTTAGGCGATGGATATGAATATCTGATTAAAGCAAAATATGATGGGAATAAATTTACTGATGTTATAGTGGCTAAAAACACTTGGTATGTCAAACCTGAGTTCAAGAAGTTTTCCGACAAATATGGGGATCATGTTGCAAATATAACCTTAGCTTTAGTGGATAATAAAGAAAAAGGACAAGAAATTGATCCTAAAGCTGTTATTCGTAATTTCCAAAATCTGCCAGGTCGATATTACTTTGGAGCAGATGGTCGTAGAGTATTACCACTTCCAGAGATGACAACTAGATCAGAAATCAAAAAAGTTGGCAATGATCTTTATCTAGAAGACCCAGGTGTACGACTTAGACTTCCGTCTACTTACTTCACAATCAATAACAATAAACTATACTATTTAGAAAATGAACAAGGTAAGCTTAAAACAGGTTACTTTGTACTGATTGATGATGGAGCAACCACTACTCACTATCACATTCTAGCCTATGCGGATCAATCCGGTGAGATTCTTAAGATGAAACGCTTGCCATCAGGAGTTAGAGATTATCTTGACAAAGAAATCGATGGTTTCTATGGTCAAAAAATTAAGATTGAATCTCCACACTCAAACGAATATTACAAAGTGGTTGTGGTTAAATAAGAAAAACGAATCGCCTAATGAGGGATGTATGGGCGATTCGTTTTTTAACTGTAATCAGCCACTACTGAATACCTTTTATAAGATTATATTTGAATTCTAAAGAAAATTAAGAAGAAACCATACTTCCAGCAGGATTGAAAAGCGCATTCATTACTTGAAAAAAGTCGCCCATTTATGTTATAATAGACTGTATTTAAAAAATTTTAAGGAGAAATGACAGAATGTCTGTATCATTTGAAAACAAAGAAACAAACCGTGGTGTCTTGACTTTCACTATCTCTCAAGACCAAATCAAACCAGAATTGGATCGTGTCTTCAACTCAGTGAAGAAATCTCTTAATGTTCCAGGTTTCCGTAAAGGTCACCTTCCACGTCCTATCTTCGACAAAAAATTTGGTGAAGAGTCACTTTACCAAGACGTTATGAACGCTCTTTTGCCAAATGCTTATGAAGCAGCTGTAAAAGAAGCTGGTCTTGAAGTGGTTGCTCAACCAAAAATTGACGTAACTTCAATGGAAAAAGGTCAAGACTGGGTTATCACTGCTGAAGTCGTTACAAAACCTGAAGTAAAATTGGGTGACTATAAAAACCTTGAAGTATCAGTAGATGTTGAAAAAGAAGTAACTGACGCTGACGTTGAAGAGCGTATCGAACGCGAACGCAACAACTTGGCTGAATTGGTTATCAAAGAAGCTGCTGCTGAAAACGGCGACACTGTTGTCATCGACTTCGTTGGTTCTATCGATGGTGTTGAATTTGATGGCGGAAAAGGTGAAAACTTCTCACTTGGACTTGGTTCAGGTCAATTCATCCCTGGTTTCGAAGACCAATTGGTAGGTCACTCAGCTGGTGAAACTGTTGATGTTATCGTAACATTCCCAGAAGACTACCAAGCAGAAGACCTTGCAGGTAAAGAAGCTAAATTCGTGACAACTATCCACGAAGTAAAAGCTAAAGAAGTTCCAGCTCTTGACGATGAGCTTGCAAAAGACATCGATGAAGAAGTTGAAACACTTGCTGAATTGAAAGAAAAATACCGCAAGGAATTGGCTGCTGCTAAAGAAGAAGCATACAAAGATGCCGTTGAAGGTGCAGCAATTGATAAAGCTGTAGAAAATGCTGAAATCGTAGAACTTCCAGAAGAAATGATCCACGAAGAAGTTCACCGTTCAGTTAATGAATTCCTTGGAAACTTGCAACGTCAAGGTATCAACCCTGACATGTACTTCCAAATCACTGGAACTACTCAAGAAGACCTTCACAAACAATACGAGGGAGAAGCTGAGTCACGTACGAAGACTAACCTTGTTATCGAAGCAGTTGCGAAAGCTGAAGGATTTGACGCTTCAGAAGAAGAAATCCAAAAAGAAGTTGAGCAATTGGCAACAGACTACAACATGGAAGTGGCTCAAGTACAAAGCTTGCTTTCAGCTGATATGTTGAAACACGATATCACAATCAAAAAAGCTGTTGAATTGATCACAAGCACAGCAACAGTTAAATAATCTTAATAAACAAAAATCCCACCTGAATTGGTGGGTTTTCTTGTGTACTATTTTCCAAAAATCTCTTTGAGATCTGCGTCTGTAATCCCAATCATGGCTGGGATGCTATCCCAGTTTTCTTCGGTTAGGATGTAGGATTGTTCAGGGGCAGTTGATGTGGTAGTTTCAGAGACAGCTGGTTTATTATCTTCGACATTTTCCAATAGATCACTGAAGCGTTCAATCAGATAGGTTTTTCGGGCAGTTCCGATGTGCTGGGTAGCATAGTCGAAGGCCTGTAATTCACCTAGTAAGATAAGCTTGCTTTTGGCACGTGTAATGGCTGTGTAGATGAGGTTTCTCTCCAGCATACGCCTGCTAGCACTGGTGATAGGCAGGATGACAACTGGGAACTCACTTCCCTGAGATTTATGAATACTCATGGCATAGGCCAAGCGAATCTTGTACCATTCGTTACGTGGGTAAGAGACTTCGTTGCCATCAAAATCAATGACAATCTCGTCTTGTTTCGACTCGGTGTATTTACTCGGAATCAGGTCTGTGATGGCTCCTAAATCCCCATTAAAGACATTGATTTCAGCATCGTTGACCAAGTGAATGACCTTATCTCCCTTACGATAGTGGCACTGGGGAGCTTCAAAACTGAGTTGGTCTTTTTGTGGTGGGTTCAGGAGGTCTTGCATGAGCTGATTGATAGCATCAATCCCTGCAGTCCCTCGGTACATGGGAGCCAGAACCTGAATATCACGTGCAGGAATACCACTTCTGAGGGCAGCGCCTAAGATTTTCTCAATAGTAGCAGGAATATGTCCGCTAGCAATTTCAAAGTAGGAACGGTCTGCTTTTTTCTGGGTGAAATCAGCTGGCAGGATGCCCTGTCGAATCTGACTAGCCAGGGTAACGATGGTTGATTCTTCGCTTTGCCGATAAATTTTTTCCAAGCGAGTCTGAGGAATCAAAGGAATATGAAGCAGATCCGCTAGAACTTGTCCAGGACTGACAGACGGTAGCTGATCGCTGTCTCCCACGATGAGGATTTTACTGTTAGAAGAGATGTTGGAGAAGAGTTGATTGGCCAGCCAAGTATCCACCATGGAGAATTCATCCACGATGATAAAGTCAGCATCCAGATAATCTTCCAGATGACTGGTATCATCGTCACCTGTCATTCCTAAATGACGGTGTATGGTAGCGCTTGGCAAACCTGTCAATTCATTCATGCGCCGAGCGGCTCGTCCGGTTGGAGCGGCAAGAAGAATCGGCAAGTTGCTTTTTTTCCTGAGGTCAAGTCCTTCTAAAAGGGCATAAACAGCGATGATACCATTGATAACAGTTGTCTTACCAGTACCAGGTCCACCTGTTAGGATAAAAATCTTGTTCTGGATAGCGTCACAGATAGCTTGTTTTTGAATGTTATCATAGTGGATTCCCAGATCTTCTTCGACAGTAGCGATATGTTTTTGAATGGTTTCTAGATCATGGCTCTTCTGTTTTCCTTTTTCAAGGATACGAGCCAAGTGACTGCGGATGCCTTCCTCAGCGAAGAAGAGGCTGTTGTCAAAAATCTTGGTATCAATCTGCTGGACCTTGTCTTCTTCGATCAGGTAGGAGAGTTCTTGAGCTACTTGGCTGGGGTCCAGTTCCACGGGACGGGAAGACTCAAGGAGAGTAAGGGTTTGTTCTAGCAAATCCCGTGCTTCAACATAGGTGTCCCCTGTTTCCATACAGGCCTGAAAAAGACTATGAACTAGACCGGCGCGGAAGCGTTCGGGAGCCTGACTTTCGATGCCTAGTTCTTCCGCTAATTGGTCAGCAATAGTAAATCCCAAACCCTTGATATCCTCGACCAACTGGTAGGGATAATTTTCAACAACATCAAGGGTTTCTTCCTTGTAAAAATCTTGAATCTGGAAGGCTAGTTTGTTGGGAATGCCGTAGTTGGCAAGTTTGGCCAAAACCATCTCGGTTCCGTAGTTGAGACGGAGGGTGGAGACGAAAGCCTCGCGATTTTTGGCAGAGAGTCCTGCGATACCTTCTAACTTTTCTGGGTGTTGCAGAATTTCGTCAATGGTATTGTCGCCATAGGTATCCACAATTTTCTGAGCTGTCTTGAGACCAATCCCCTTGAAATGGCTACTTGAAAAGTACTTGACCAAGCCCTTGCTAGTTGGTTTTGCGCGTTCATACCGGCTGATTTGCAGTTGTTCCCCATACTTGGAGTGCTGGACAATTTGTCCCCAAAAAGTATAGTCTTCTCCCTCAATTACATCAGCCATGGTGCCCGTGACAATGATTTCAAAATCATCAAAATCTTCTGCGTCCGTATCGTCGATTTCTAGGAGAAGGATGCGATAAAAATTGCTGGGATTTTCAAAAATAATCCGTTCAATGGTTCCTGAAAAATAAACTTCCATAAGATTCCTTTGCATAAATAGGTGAGAGTTAATACTCTTCGAAAATCAAATTCAAACCACGTCAGCTTCGCCTTGCCGTACTCAAGTACAGCCTGCGGCTAGCTTCCTAGTTTGCTCTTTGATTTTCATTGAGTATAACTTTGTTTCTATCTTAATCAAACTGGATAGTGAATAATCACTTCTCACGATAGAAGAAGAGGCTGAGATTCTTGATTCTCGGCCTCTTAGGTTTCTTAAAATGTTCCGATACGGGTGATTGGCCAGAAGCGGAATTTAGCTTCCCCTGTGATATCTTTTGCTTTGAAGGTACCTACGTGGCGGCTGTCGCTAGAAACCAGGCGGTCGTCTCCGAGGAGAAGGTATTCTCCTTCTGGGACAGTAAAGCTAAAGTTGGTGTTGTAGTTGACATCAACTGTGAAGGCTTGGGCTTTTTCAGCGATACTTCTAAAGAAGGTTCCTTTATTTCCTTCAAATCCCTTACCTGAGTAGGTGCTTTGGAGTTTGTCATCCTTGAAACGTTTGATGTAGTCAGCTAGGTAAGGTTCATCTGTCTCTTTGTCATTGATGTAAAGTTTATCATTTTCGTAACGGATGGTATCGCCAGGCATTCCGATGACACGTTTGACAATGTCCTTATTTCCATCTTCCTCATGGGCAACCACGATATCAAATCGGTCAATAGGTAGGTGTTTGACAACAAAGAGGATTTCACCATCCGCTAGGGTAGGATCCATGGAATGCCCTTCTACGCGAACATTGCTCCAAAAAAAGATACGACTTAAAGCTAGTAATGACAGAATTAGGAGGAACAATCCCCACTCTTTTAAGAAATTTTTAAATGAATTCATAACTTACCTTTCTAAGCGTTTTTTCGCTTTTTCAGTATTTTTAAAGTGTAGTTTGGCGCAGAAGTTGAGTCCCTGCATTCCATAGGCCTGTAAAATCTGGCTAGCCACCTTATCAGAAGCCGTTCCAGCTCCACTTGGAAGTTGATAGCCCAGTTCTCGTCCCAGATTTTCAAGATTTTCCAGAAAGAGGTCACGCGCAATGATAGAAGAAACTGCGACAGCCAAGTATTTGCCCTCAGCCTTTTCTTCTAAGCTGATAGGCTTGCTGAAACGATTGGCCTCTTGTGCCAAGTACTTGTCATAATTTTTAGCACTGGTAAAGGCATCAATCACAATTTTCTCAGGCTGAATGCCTTTTTGAAGAAGGAGATAGATAGCCTGGTTATGGAGGGCTACCTTAACAGAAACAGCGTTGTAGCGGTCTCCGATGACCTCGTTGTACTTGCTTGGTGAGAGAAGCAGTGCCTGGTGCTGGATTTTTTCTTTGAGGATAGGGGCAATCTGACGGATCTTTTGGTCGGTCAGTGTCTTGGAATCCCCCACACCTAGTTTTCGCAAGAAGTCATGCTGGTCAGGTGTGACAAAGGAAGCCACAACTGCAAGTCCACCAAAGTAGGAACCATTTCCCACCTCATCTGTCCCAATCAAAGGGAAATTTTGTCCCCTGTTTTCCTCTACAACTTGATAGCCAAAGAAACTAGCATATTTCTCAGCTCCTTCACCCTGAAGCAAGACCTTTCCAGAAGTATAGATAGAAACGGTTGCTTGAGGCAGTTTCAAAAAATAGCGAATATAGGGGTTTTTACTGGGAGCCAGACTTGTTTGATAGTGTTCAAGAAAAGCCTGAATCTCCTTTTCGCTTGGTGTGAGTGTTATACTTGCCATAGTTTCTATTGTACCATAAAAGAAGGCAAATTTGTAAAAACTGACAAAATTAGCGAATTTTGGTATAATATCGTGAGGTGAATTTTATGGCAAATCTAAATCGATTCAAATTTACATTCGGGAAAAAATCATTAACCTTGACAACCGAGCATGATAATCTCTTTATGGAGGAAATCGCCAAGGTTGCGACAGAAAAATACCAAGCAATTAAAGAACAAATGCCTAGTGCAGATGATGAAACAATCGCTCTTTTGTTGGCAGTTAACTGTTTGTCAACTCAGCTCAGCCGTGAGATTGAATTTGACGATAAGGAGCAAGAATTAGAAGAACTCCGTCACAAGCTTGTGACTTGCAAGCAAGAACAGAGCAAGATTGAGGATCCCTTATGATTTCACTCCTTCTTCTATTGGTCTTGGCTTGGGGATTTTATATCGGCTATCGGAGAGGCCTGCTCTTACAGATTTATTACCTGATTTCAGCTATGGCATCGGCTTTTGTGGCTGGCCAGTTTTATAAGGGGCTAGGAGAGCAATTTCATTTGCTGGTCCCTTATGCAAATCCGCAGGAAGGTCAGGGAACTTTCTTTTTCCCATCGGATCAACTCTTTCAGTTGGATAAGGTCTTTTACGCAGGGATCGGCTATTTGCTTGTATTTGGGATTGTCTATAGCATCGGTCGTTTGCTTGGTCTCCTCTTACACTTGATTCCTAGTAAAAAACTGGGTGGTAAGTTGTTCCAAGTTTCAGCAGGTATTTTGTCCATGTTGGTGACCTTATTTGTCTTGCAAATGGCCTTGACTATCTTGGCAACCATTCCCATGGCAGCTATTCAAAATCCTCTTGAAAAAAGTATCGTCGCAAAACACATCATCCAGAGCATACCAGTAACAACTAGTTGGCTCAAACAAATCTGGGTGACAAATTTAATCGGATAAAAAGGGCAGGAGTTTTCCTCGCCCTTTGTTTACAGATTTGACTCGAATCTATCAGAATGTAAAAAGCTACCACACCTAGACATTCAAAGACAAGGAAATAAAGATGAATAAGAAAATATTAGAAACATTAGAGTTCAATAAGGTCAAGGCCTTGTTTGAACCCCATTTGTTGACCGAGCAGGGCTTGGAGCAATTGAGACAGCTGGTTCCTACTGCCAAAGCAGATAAAATCAAACAGGCTTTTGCTGAGATGAAGGAAATGCAGGCTCTTTTCGTCGAGCAACCACATTTTACCATTCTCGCAACCAAGGAAATTTCAGGAGTCTGCAAGCGGTTGGAGATGGGAGCAGACCTCAATATTGAGGAGTTCCTACTCTTGAAGCGCGTGCTTCTTGCTAGCCGAGAACTGCAAAGTTTTTATGCTAATCTGGAAAATGTCAGCTTGGAAGAATTAGCCCTTTGGTTTGAGAAATTACATGATTTTCCGCAATTACAAGGAAATCTCCAAGCTTTTAATGATGCAGGTTTCATTGAAAATTTTGCCAGTGAAGAATTGGCGCGCATCCGTCGAAAAATCCATGATAGCGAGAGTCAGGTCCGCGATGTTTTACAGGACCTGCTCAAGCAAAAAGCGCAGATGTTGACGGAAGGGATTGTTGCTAGCAGAAATGGACGTCAGGTTTTACCAGTCAAAAACACCTACCGCAATAAGATTGCAGGTGTCGTTCATGATATTTCTGCCAGCGGAAACACCGTCTATATCGAACCCCGTGAGGTGGTCAAACTGAGCGAAGAAATTGCCAGTTTACGAGCAGATGAGCGCTATGAAATGCTTCGCATTCTCCAAGAAATTTCTGAGCGTGTCCGCCCTCATGCGGCTGAGATTGCCAATGATGCTTGGATTGTCGGCCATCTGGACTTGATTCGTGCCAAGGTCCGCTTTATCCAAGAAAGGCAAGCAGTCGTACCTCAGCTGTCAGAAAATCAAGAGATTCAACTGCTCCATGTCTGCCATCCTTTGGTCAAAAATGCCGTTGCAAATGATGTCCATTTTGGTCAAGATTTAACAGCCATTGTCATTACAGGTCCCAATACAGGTGGGAAGACCATCATGCTTAAAACTCTGGGATTGACGCAGGTTATGGCTCAGTCTGGTTTGCCGATTTTAGCAGATAAGGGAAGTCGTGTTGGTATTTTTGAAGAAATCTTTGCCGATATTGGCGATGAGCAATCTATTGAACAGAGCTTGTCTACCTTCTCTAGCCACATGACCAATATTGTGGATATTCTTGGCAAGGTTAACCAACATTCACTTTTACTCTTGGATGAGTTGGGAGCTGGTACAGACCCTCAAGAAGGAGCTGCTCTTGCCATGGCTATTCTGGAAGACCTTCGCCTGCGTCAAGTCAAGACAATGGCGACCACCCACTATCCAGAACTCAAGGCCTATGGTATCGAGACAGCCTTTGTGCAAAATGCCAGCATGGAGTTTGATACTGCGACTCTACGCCCGACCTATCGCTTTATGCAGGGTGTGCCTGGTCGAAGCAATGCTTTTGAAATTGCTAAACGTTTAGGATTATCTGAAGTTATCGTAGGAGATGCCAGTCAGCAGGTCAATCAGGACAATGATGTCAACCGAATCATTGAACAACTGGAAGAGCAGACGCTAGAAAGTCGCAAACGCTTGGACAATATCCGTGAGGTGGAGCAAGAAAATCTCAAGATGAACCGTGCTCTCAAAAAGCTCTACAATGAGCTTAATCGTGAAAAGGAAACAGAGCTTAACAAGGCGCGTGAACAGGCTGCTGAGATTGTGGACATGGCCCTAAGTGAAAGTGACCAGATTCTCAAAAATCTCCACAGCAAATCCCAACTCAAGCCCCACGAAATCATTGAAGCCAAGGCCAAGCTGAAAAAATTAGCTCCTGAAAAAGTAGATTTGTCTAAAAATAAGGTTCTTCAAAAGGCCAAGAAAAAACGAGCTCCAAAGGTGGGAGATGATATCGTGGTTCTCAGTTATGGCCAGCGAGGTACCTTGACCAGTCAACTCAAGGACGGCCGCTGGGAAGCCCAAGTCGGCTTGATTAAGATGACTTTAGAAGAGAAAGAATTTGACCTTGTTCAAGCTCAGCAAGAAAAGCAAGTCAAGAAAAAACAAGTCAATATCGTGAAACGAACTTCTGGTCGTGGTCCACAAGCTAGACTGGACCTTCGAGGCAAACGTTATGAAGAGGCCATGAATGAGCTAGATGCCTTTATCGACCAAGCCTTGCTTAACAATATGGCACAAGTTGATATCATCCATGGTATCGGAACAGGTGTCATCCGTGAAGGTGTCACCAAATACCTACAAAGAAACAAGCATGTCAAGAGTTTCGGCTATGCCCCACAAAATGCTGGAGGCAGTGGTGCGACTATTGTCACTTTTAAAGGATAGCAGTATTTTGGACTTTATACAGTAAAAACTGTTGAATTAAGTTTTACTGATAAAAACATTGACAAAAGCCAACATTTTTTGTAAAATAAGAATCAATTAAATACCAACACCGAATGAAGTTTAATAGAAGTGGGGAATCGTTTGATTTTCCATGACTGTAAATGGACGGAACTCTGGAGAGACCGCAAAGGCACCGAAGGGGCAAGGCAGGCAACTGCTCAAACTCTCAGGTAAAAGGACAGAGCTAGGATAGACCGCTTTTTAGCATTTATCTAAGCATTCCAGAGTACATGTATCTTGCATGTGCTCTTTCTTTTGGAGTTGATAAGATAGGAGAAGGAAATGTTAGAATTGCTTAAATCAATTGATGCTTTTGCTTGGGGACCGCCCCTCTTGATTCTCTTGGTCGGAACAGGGATTTACCTAACTGCCCGTCTAGGTCTCTTGCAGGTTTTGCGTTTGCCTAAGGCCTTTCAACTCATTTTTACTAAGGACAAGGGGCATGGAGATGTATCTAGCTTTGCGGCACTATGTACAGCCCTAGCAGCGACAGTTGGTACGGGAAATATTATCGGGGTGGCGACGGCTATCAAGGTCGGTGGCCCAGGAGCCCTCTTTTGGATGTGGATGGCTGCTTTCTTTGGGATGGCTACCAAGTATGCGGAAGGACTACTAGCTATCAAATACCGCACCAAGGATGATCATGGTGCAGTGGCGGGAGGTCCGATGCACTATATCCTTCTAGGGATGGGAGAAAAGTGGCGTCCCCTTGCTATCTTCTTTGCCCTGGCAGGTGTGCTAGTAGCTTTGCTGGGAATCGGGACCTTCACCCAAGTCAACTCGATTACAGAATCTATCCAAAATACAACGACTATTTCGCCAGCCATCACAGCTCTTGTGTTGTCTGTATTTGTAGCAATTGCAGTCTTTGGTGGGCTCAAGTCCATTTCAAAGGTTTCAACAACCGTTGTTCCTTTTATGGCTATCATCTATATTTTGGGAACTCTTACAGTTATTTTCTTTAATATCGAGAAAATCCCTGCCACAATCGCTTTAATCTTGACATCAGCATTTAATCCTGTTGCTGCGGTAGGTGGATTTACCGGTGCTAGCATTCGGATGGCTATTCAAAATGGTGTAGCGCGAGGTGTTTTCTCGAACGAATCTGGTCTGGGTTCGGCTCCCATTGCAGCAGCTGCGGCTAAGACAAATGAACCAGTAGAGCAAGGCTTGATTTCCATGACAGGAACCTTTATTGATACACTCATTATCTGTACTTTGACTGGTTTGACCATCTTGGTAACTGGTGTTTGGAGTGGTGACTTGAATGGGGTTGCCTTGACTCAGTCAGCCTTCTCAACAGTCTTTTCACACTTTGGACCTGCCCTCTTAACAATCTTCCTTGTTCTCTTTGCCTTTACAACGATTCTAGGTTGGAACTATTACGGAGAACGATGTTTCGAGTTTCTCTTTGGGGTTCGCTTTATCTGGCTCTACCGTGTGGTCTTTGTACTCATGGTCTTGTTGGGAGGATTTATCGAGTTGGATATGGTTTGGATTATCGCAGATATTGTTAATGCCTTGATGGCTCTGCCAAACTTGATTGCCCTCTTAGTCTTGTCGCCGGTCGTTATTGCTGAAACTAAAAAGTATTTTAATAAGTAATGAAATCACACAGCTCGTGTGATTTTTTTGCTTTCATAAAAAATTTCTATCAGTGTAATTTAAAATATATATTATACACAGTATAGAATCTGTGATAGACTAGGTTTCAACAAAATGAAAAGAGGTTTTATGATGACAACATTTATCATCCATACAGTAGAATCAGCACCAGCAGAAGTAAAAGAAGTTCTGGAAACAGTACAAAAAGATAACAATGGCTATATTCCCAATCTGATCGGTCTCTTGGCCAATGCACCGACTGCTCTAGAAGCCTACCGAACTGTCGGAGCCATCAACCGCCGTAATAGCTTAACACCAGTAGAGCGTGAAGTGGTGCAAATCACAGCTGCCGTAACCAATGGATGTGCTTTCTGCGTCGCAGGTCACACAGCTTTTTCCATCAAACAAATCCAGATGAATGATAATCTCCTCCAAGCCCTTCGCAATCGCACTCCAATCGAGTCAGATCCAAAACTAGACACCCTAGCTAAGTTTACTTTGGCAGTTATCAATACCAAGGGTCGTGTAGGAGATGAAGCCTTGGCTGAGTTTTTAGAAGCTGGATACACTCAACAAAATGCCTTGGATGTAGTTCTCGGCGTTAGTCTTGCTAGCCTCTGCAACTATGCTAACAATCTAGCCAATACACCCATTAACCCAGAATTGCAACCTTATGCTTAATTCATATCTGAGTAAAATGAAGTCTGAAATCATCGGACTTCATTTTTTAAGTCCTCATTTAAGCGCTTTTATGCTATACTGAAACTAACATGATTATTGGAGGTTAGGATGAAAAAACTCCCCTTGGTATTTTCTGGTTGTTTGCTAGGTTTGGCAGGAGCTGGAAATCTTATTTTAGATACGTTGCCGATTCTGTCCCATCTGTTGAGTCTGACAGGTTTGATTTTGTGGACTTACTTTCTGCTTCTGCATCTGTTTAATTGGAAGGAAACCAAGCAAGAATTGACCAAGCCTCCTCTTTTATCAGGAATGGCCACCTTTCCCATGGCTGGGATGATTTTATCGACTTATGTCTTTCGCGTCTTCCCTTATCTTTCTTTGGTTGCTCAAGGACTCTGGTGGTTTTCATTTCTCTTGGATTTGTTCTTGATTGCTGGTTTCACCATTAAATTTGCCTATCCGGGGCGGAGGGTTCATGCGACTCCTAGCTGGACGGTTCTCTATGTGGGGATAGCAGTAGCAGCCTTGACCTATCCTCTTGTAGGCATCATCGAAATTGCCTATGCGACCTTGAGTTTTGGTTTTCTCTTGACCTTCTATCTTTACCCGCTTATTTATAGCGATTTAAAGAAACATCCACTCCCACTAGCCATGCTTGGACAAGAAGGGATTTACTGTGCTCCCTTCTCTCTACTCTTGGCTTCCCTGGTTCGGGTTGGAGGAGCTAGCCTACCGACTTGGCTCTTAATCGTTATGATTTTATCTTCCCAATCCTTCTTTTTCTTTGTTTTGACTCGCCTACCCAATATTTTAAAACAAGGTTTTCAACCGGCCTTCTCAGCCCTCACTTTCCCAACCATTATCACAGCTACCTCGCTCAAGATGGCTCAGGGAATCTTGAAACTTCTATTTTTGGATTATCTGGTACTGGCTGAAACTGCCATTTGCTTAATTATTTTATTATTTGTATTGGGAGCTTATCTGATTTGGTTACGGAAAAAGGTCTAGCTAGAAATAGCTAAACCTTATTTTTTATGGTTTGATAACTTCAGCTCCACCCATGTATGGACGAAGTGCTTCTGGGATGGTCACAGAACCATCTTCATTTTGGTAGTTTTCAAGAATAGCAGCCACTGTACGTCCAACTGCAAGTCCAGAACCGTTCAAGGTATGGAGCAATTTCACCTTGCCATCTGCTTCATCACGGTAACGGATTTGGGCACGACGGGCTTGGAAATCTTCTGTGTTTGAACAGCTTGAGATTTCACGGTAGGTATTTTGTGCTGGAATCCAAACTTCCAAGTCGTAAGTTTTCGCAGCTGAGAAGCCCATATCTCCTGTAGAGAGAGCAACGACACGGTATGGAAGGTTAAGTTTTTGAAGGATATTTTCAGCGTTGGCTGTCATTTTTTCCAATTCTTCGTAAGATTCTTCTGGTTTGGCAAATTTAACCATTTCAACCTTGTGGAATTGGTGCAAACGAATCAAGCCACGAGTATCACGACCAGCTGAACCAGCCTCAGAACGGAATGAAGGACTCATAGCAGTGAAGTAGATTGGCAGGTCTTTGCCGTCTAGGATTTCATCACGGTAGTAGTTTGTTAGAGGAACCTCAGCTGTAGGAATAAGGACATAATTGCTGTCGCTCAATTCAAAAGTATCTTCCTTGAATTTTGGATATTGACCAGTTCCAAACATAGAATCGTGGTTAACTATGTAAGGCGTGATGACTTCAGTGTAGCCTTCTTTTCCGTGTTCATCTAGCATAAAGTTGTAGATAGCACGTTCTAGGCGAGCTCCAAGACCTTTATAGAAGAGGAAACGAGCCCCAGTCACTTTACCACCTCGTTCCCAGTCAAGAATATCAAGGTCTTCACCAAGGTCCCAGTGAGCTTTTGGCTCGAAATCAAACTCTCGTGGAGTACCCCAACGGCGAACTTCCACATTGTCATCTTCGTCAGCCCCAACCGGAACGCTATCAGCTGGAATATTTGGAAGAGTAGTGGTAAATTCTGTCAATTTAGCATCGATGTCTGCCAATTCAGCATCCAAAGCTTTGACCTCAGCAGATAGAGTTTGCATGGCAGCAATCTTGTCATCTGCATTTTCCTTGTTGCGCTTAGCTTGGGCAATCTCAGCTGAAACTGTGTTACGTTCAGCCTTGAGAGTTTCAACCTTGACTAAAATATCACGACGTTTAGCATCGATTTCTTTCATCTCATTCAAGACAGCAGCATCTACACCACGTGTAGCCAATTTTTCTGCGACAGCATCAAAGTCTGTACGAATACGTTTGATATCTAACATAAGAACTCCTTTATGAAAAAAGCACACCTGACAAAGCGTTGGAGTGGCAGGGCCACGGTTCCATCCAACTTCACAGGTGTGCACTTGATTGTGTATGTAATTGTTACTAACGGTAGAATTTCACCTATCCCTCCTATCTGCTCGCAGCACCCGCAGACTTTCTGAAAGAAGAAGATAACCTACTTATCCGTTGCTATGATTATACTAAAGTTTCTACTTTTTTGCAAATAGATTTTTAAATTTTTGACTAATTGTCTGAATCAGGGTAGGAAGTTTGACGACCTTGTCATTGCCCAGTTTTTCGCGTGCAATTTTGAGAATGACACCTGAGTCTTTTGAAGCAAAGAGGAATTTTCCTTGATCAGTAAAGACTTCGAAGTGGCGACTGATTTTGCGACCAGTAACATTAGCTCCAATCTGGTTGATATGGCTCCAAGGAATCTGGATAAATTGTTCAACATTGACATCTGGATAAAATTCCAGAGCCTGATCCCCGACCAAGAATTTTCCCACTTTCCCAGCTATAGAGATGTAGGAGGTGCCTGTGGTATTGAGGAGCACTGTTTTGTTAAGAGATTGAGCCATGATTAGTCTTCCTTGCTTTCACCGAAAAAGGCATTGTAGAGGGCTTTGATAGCTGCTTTTTCTTGGTCTTTATGGACAACAAACATGATAGAAACCTCACTAGAACCTTGAGACATCATCTGGATGTTAATTTTATTTTCAGATAAAGCGCGTGTCGCAGTAGCAGTTACTCCGATATGGCTCTTCATCTTTTCTCCAACAATCATAATGATTGAAAGGTCGTGTTCGATTTCTGCATGATCTACTTCAGCTTTTTGCACCAACTGACGAAGGATTTCTTCTTCCTTGATAGGAGTTAGTTCGCGAGAACGGAGGATAATTGAAAGATCGTCGATACCTGTTGGCATATGTTCCCAACCGATATTAAGATCTTCAAGGATTTGCAGAACCTTGCGTCCAAATCCAACCTCACGGTTCATGAGGTATTTAGACATGTTGATGCTGACAAAGCCTGAGTCACCAGCAATTCCCACAACTGGAAATTCATCACTACTGTGTTTTAGAACGATACGGGTACCTGGGTGGTCAGGGTTGTTGGTATTCTTGATAACGAGAGGGATTTTTCCACGGTAGGCAGGAAGAAGGGCTTCATCATGAAGGACTGAGAATCCTGCATAGGCCAATTCACGCATTTCACGGTAGGTCAACTCTGGGATAGAGTGTGGTTGGTGGATAATACCAGGGTGGGCTGCAAAGATACCATCAACATCCGTAAAGTTTTCATAGAGGTCAGCTTTGACACCTGCAGCAATGATAGAACCAGTGATATCAGAGCCTCCACGTGAGAAGGTACAGATTTGATTTTCCTTAGTAACACCAAAGAAACCAGGAATGACAAGGACTTCATTTGCGTTTGTCAATTCCTCAATCTTGTCATAACTTGATGGAATGATGCGAGCGTGGCCAGGCTCACTTGTGACCACAATACCAGCTTCTCTAGGGTGTACATAGCGTGCATCGATACCATTTTGATTAAAGTAGGCAGCAATCAATTTAGCATTGTTATTTTCACCGGCTGCTAGGAAAGTATCATAGAGAAATTCATTTTCTTCGATAGGAAGAGTGGCTAAGGCACGAATACTTTTAGAGATTTTTTCTAAAACAGCAGGTTTTAGTCCTAGTTCACTAACCATAGCAGCATAGCGGTCGATAATCCAGTTTTGGCTCTTGCTAATATCGTTACCAGCAACATAGTTGCGGTAGTATTTAATCAAGGCATCCGTAACCTTAGTATCTTCAGCATTGCGTTTCCCAGGTGCAGAAACAACTACAAAACGGCGCTCAGAATCGCTTTTTACGATGTTTAAAACTTTTTCTAATTGACCAGCAGAGGCAAGTGAGCTACCTCCAAATTTAACAACTTTCATAAGAACTCCTAAAGTAAGTATTTTATACGATTATAGCAGAAAGAAAGGCTTTTTTCAATGAAGAAAATAAGATGCTTTTTAGGATAAAGCGAGCCTTTCCAATCGGCTGAGACACTTTCTGTTGATTTTTTCTTGCTTTCTGATTTCAAAAAAGATATACTTTGAAAATAAAATAATTTAAATTGCCTATAAAATAAAAGGAGTCCTGATGGAACATATTATTTATCAGCTTGAAGAGGATTTGGCGATTCTTACCTTAAATCGTCCTGAGGTCGCAAATGGTTTTCATATTCCTATGTGTGAGGAGATTTTGGAAGCTCTGACTCTGGCAGAGAAGGATCCAGCTGTGCATTTTATCTTAATTAATGCCAATGGGAAAGTATTCTCCGTTGGAGGAGATTTAGTAGAGATGAAGCGGGCAGTAGATGAGGATGATGTTCCATCATTAACGAAAATCGCAGAATTGGTCAATACAATTTCTTATAAAATCAAGCAAATTGCTAAACCTGTCTTGATGGAGGTTGATGGGGCTGTTGCAGGTGCTGCAGCGAATATGGCTGTTGCTGCAGATTTCTGTCTGGCAACGGATAAGGCTAAATTTATCCAAGCCTTTGTTGGAGTTGGTTTGGCTCCAGATGCAGGTGGGATTCATCTCTTGAGTCGTAGTATTGGTGTGACGCGTGCTGCTCAATTAGCCATGACAGGAGAAGCTTTGTCCGCAGAAAAAGCTCTGGAGTGGGGGCTTGTTTACCGCGTCTGTGAAGCTGATAAACTTGAAAAGACGAGAGAACAGCTTCTTAAAAAATTGAGACGCGGGTCAGCTAATTCTTATGCTGCCATTAAGAAGTTGGTGTGGGAGAGCCAATTTAAAGATTGGCAAGATTATGCTACTTTAGAACTGAACCTACAGGAATCCTTAGCTCAAACAGAGGATTTCAAAGAGGGAGTTCGGGCTCATTCGGAAAGAAGAAGACCTAAATTTACAGGAAAATAAAAAAATACTTGCACCATTCTTTGAACTTTGATATAATTCTTTTGTCAAATGTTTTGATTCTAAAAGTTTTTTTGAAAAGGAGGGAAGGAAAGATTGGACTACCAACGAATTAATGAATATTTAACGTCTATATTTAACAATGTCCTCGTTATTGAGGAAGTTAGCTTGAGGGGTAGTCGTTTCAAGGATATCTCCATCAAAGAAATGCATACGATTGATGTGATTGGAAAAGTTCCAGATGTGACACCAAGTCAAGTGTCAAAAGAGTTGATGGTGACTCTTGGGACAGTTACGACTAGTTTGAATAATCTCGAACGCAAGGGTTACATTGAACGCATTCGTTCAGAACATGATCGACGTGTGGTACATCTGCATTTGACAAAGAAAGGTCGCTTGGTTCATAGGCTACATAAACGCTTCCACAAGGCCATGGTTGAAAAAATCATTGATGGTATGAGTAAGCAAGAAATTGAGGTTATGAGCAAAGGTTTGACCAATCTTTATCAATTTTTGGAGGATTTGAGATAATGGCTTTTGCAAAAATAAGCCAGGTTGCTCATTATGTGCCAGAGCAAGTGGTTACAAATCATGATTTGGCTCAGATTATGGATACCAATGATGAGTGGATTTCAAGTCGGACGGGAATACGACAAAGGCATATTTCAAGAACAGAATCTACTAGTGATTTGGCTACAGAAGTTGCCAAGAAACTGATGGCAAAAGCTGGAATCACAGGAGGGGAGTTGGATTTTATCATCCTAGCTACCATTACTCCAGATTCGATGATGCCCTCTACAGCTGCTCGTGTTCAAGCTAATATTGGTGCTAATAAGGCCTTTGCTTTTGACCTAACAGCTGCTTGTAGTGGATTTGTATTTGCTCTTTCAACTGCTGAAAAGTTTATCGCTTCTGGTCGCTTTCAAAAAGGCTTGGTGATTGGTAGTGAAACCCTCTCTAAAGCAGTCGATTGGTCAGACCGATCAACAGCTGTTTTGTTTGGAGATGGTGCTGGTGGTGTCTTGTTAGAAGCTAGCGAGCAAGAGCATTTCTTGGCAGAGAGTCTCAATAGTGATGGGAGTCGTAGCGAGTGTCTAACTTATGGACATTCAGGCTTGCATTCTCCGTTTTCAGATCAAGAAAGTGCAGATTCATTTTTGAAGATGGATGGACGCGCAGTCTTTGATTTTGCTATTCGGGATGTAGCCAAGTCTATCAAGCAGACTATTGAAGAATCTCCTGTAGAGGCGACAGACTTGGATTATCTGCTACTTCATCAGGCTAATGACCGTATTTTGGATAAGATGGCTAGGAAAATCGGTGTCGACCGAGACAAACTTCCAGCCAATATGATGGAATATGGCAATACCAGTGCAGCCAGTATCCCGATTTTACTTTCAGAGTGTGTAGAACAAGATCTCATCCGTTTAGATGGTAGCCAGACTGTTCTGCTATCAGGCTTCGGTGGAGGCTTGACCTGGGGCACACTCATTCTTACAATTTAGGTAATCATGTGGTGAACACATTGTTATAAAAAACTATTTATTTTAAAGGAGTCCTATTATGGCAGTATTTGAAAAAGTACAAGAAATTATCGTTGAAGAACTTGGAAAAGACGCATCAGAAGTAACACTTGAATCAACTTTTGATGACTTGGACGCAGATTCATTGGACTTGTTCCAAGTAATCTCAGAAATTGAAGATGCTTTTGATATCCAAATCGAAGCAGAAGATGACTTGAAAACAGTTGGTGACTTGGTTGCCTACGTTGAAGAGCAAACAAAATAAGCAGAATATAAATAGAAGGAGTAGGGAAACCCGCTCCCTCTTGTTTAGGCAATAGTTTGATTTTCAAATTATGACGATATCGAACTATTACGTAAGCAAGAAACGATGGAGGCACTATGAAAACGCGTATTACAGAATTATTGAACATTGATTATCCTATCTTTCAAGGAGGAATGGCTTGGGTTGCTGATGGTGATTTGGCAGGAGCTGTTTCCAAGGCTGGAGGACTAGGGATTATCGGTGGGGGGAATGCCCCTAAAGAAGTTGTCAAGGCAAATATTGATAAAATCAAATCATTGACTGATAAACCCTTTGGTGTCAACATTATGCTCTTGTCTCCCTTTGTGGAAGATATTGTAGACCTCGTTATCGAGGAAGGGGTTAAGGTTGTTACAACAGGCGCAGGAAATCCAAGCAAGTACATGGAACGCTTCCATGCTGCTGGTATCACGGTTATTCCAGTTGTGCCTAGTGTTGCTTTAGCTAAACGCATGGAAAAAATCGGTGCGGACGCTGTTATTGCAGAAGGAATGGAGGCCGGGGGGCATATCGGTAAATTAACAACTATGACCTTGGTGCGTCAGGTTGCTGCTGCTGTATCTGTTCCTGTTATTGCTGCAGGAGGGATTGCGGATGGTGAAGGTGCTGCGGCTGGCTTTATGCTAGGTGCAGAGGCTGTTCAGGTTGGAACTCGTTTTGTCGTTGCAAAAGAGTCTAATGCCCATCCAAATTATAAGGCGAAAATTTTAAAAGCTCGAGATATTGATACTACGATTTCAGCTCAACACTTTGGACATGCTGTTCGTGCGATTAAAAATCAGTTGACTCGTGATTTTGAACAAGCTGAAAAAGATGCCTTTAAACAAGAAAATCCAGATTTGGAAATCTTTGAACAAATGGGAGCAGGTGCTCTAGCCAAAGCTGTTGTTCACGGAGATGTGGATGGAGGCTCTGTCATGGCAGGTCAAATTGCAGGCCTTGTTTCCAAAGAAGAAACCGTTGAAGAAATCCTAAAAGATTTGTATTACGGAGCAGCTAAGAAAATTCAAGAAGAAGCCTCTCGTTGGGCAGGAGTTGTAAGAAATGACTAAAACAGCCTTTTTATTTGCTGGTCAAGGTGCCCAGTATCTAGGTATGGGACGGGAACTCTATAATCAGTATCCGATTGTCAAAGAAACGATTGATCAAGCGAGTCAGGTACTCGGTTATGATTTGCGTTATCTTATTGATACAGAAGAAGAAAAACTCAATCAGACCCGCTATACGCAACCAGCTATTTTAGCAACTTCAGTTGCTATCTACCGTTTATTGCAAGAAAAGGGCTATCAGCCTGATATGGTTGCTGGTTTGTCCCTTGGAGAATATTCTGCCTTGGTGGCCAGTGGTGCCTTAGATTTTGAAGATGCGGTAGCCTTGGTAGCTAAGCGTGGAGCCTATATGGAAGAAGCGGCCCCTGCTGGTTCTGGCAAGATGGTAGCAGTTCTCAATACGCCAGTAGAGGTTATTGAAGAAGTCTGTCGAAAAGCTTCTGAACTTGGAGTAGTTACCCCAGCCAACTATAATACACCTGCACAAATTGTGATTGGTGGAGAAGTGACTGCAGTTGACCGAGCTGTTGAACTCTTGCAGGAAGCAGGAGCTAAACGCTTGATTCCTCTCAAGGTTTCAGGACCTTTTCATACCGCTCTCCTTGAGCCTGCTAGCCAGAAACTAGCTGAAACTCTAGCTCAGGTAAGTTTTTCAGATTTTACTTGTCCCCTAGTCGGCAATACAGAAGCTACGGTCATGAAAAAAGAAGACATTGCTCAACTTTTGACGCGTCAGATCAAGGAACCAGTTCGTTTCTATGAAAGTATTGCGGTTATGCAAGAAGCAGGCGTAACCAACTTTATCGAGATTGGCCCGGGGAAAGTCTTGTCAGGCTTTGTCAAAAAAATTGATAAGACCGCTAAACTAGCCAATGTTGAAGATCAGGCTAGTTTGGAAACTTTGCTAGAAAACAAGTAATCCCTTCTCCCATAAATACAAGAGGAAACAGGAGAAAAGAATGCAACTAAAAAATAAAAATATCTTTATTACAGGTTCGAGTCGTGGAATTGGTCTTGCCATCGCCCACAAGTTTGCTCAAGCAGGAGCCAATATTGTTTTAAACAGTCGTGGGGCAATCTCAGAAGAATTGCTCGCTGAGTTTTCAAACTATGGTGTCAAGGTGGTTCCTATATCAGGAGACGTGTCAGATTTTGCAGACGCTAAGCGTATGGTTGATCAAGCTATTGCAGAGCTGGGTTCAGTAGATGTTTTGGTCAATAATGCAGGGATTACCCAAGATACCCTTATGCTCAAGATGACAGAGGCGGATTTTGAAAAAGTGCTCAAGGTTAACTTGACTGGTGCCTTTAACATGACACAATCAGTCTTGAAACCGATGATGAAAGCCAGAGAAGGTGCTATCATTAATATGTCTAGTGTTGTTGGTTTGATGGGAAATATCGGTCAAGCTAACTATGCAGCTTCTAAGGCTGGTTTGATTGGTTTTACCAAGTCTGTGGCTCGTGAAGTGGCCAATCGCAATATCAGGGTTAACGCTATTGCACCTGGAATGATTGAGTCCGATATGACAGCTGTTCTATCAGACAAGGTAAAAGATGCTATGCTGGCTCAAATTCCTATGAAAGAATTTGGACAAGCGGAGCAGGTTGCAGATTTGACAGTATTTTTAGCAGGCCAAGATTATCTAACTGGTCAAGTGGTTGCCATTGATGGTGGCTTAAGTATGTAGCAGAAGCTAGAGGTGAAAAAGATGAAACTAAATCGCGTAGTAGTAACAGGTTATGGAGTAACATCTCCAATCGGAAATACACCAGAAGAATTTTGGAATAGTTTGACAACTGGAAAAATCGGAATTGGTCAAATTACGAAATTTGATCATAGCGACTTTGATGTTCATAATGCAGCAGAAATCCAAGATTTTCCTTTTGATAAATACTTTGTAAAGAAAGATACCAATCGTTTTGATAACTATTCTTTATATGCCTTGTATGCGGCTCAAGAAGCTGTCAATCATGCCAATTTAGATGTAGAGGCTCTTGATAAAGATCGTTTTGGTGTTATTGTGGCCTCTGGTATTGGTGGAATCAAGGAAATTGAAGATCAAGTGCTTCGCCTAAATGACAAAGGACCAAAACGTTTGAAACCATTGACCCTTCCAAAAGCCTTGCCAAATATGGCTTCAGGAAATGTTGCTATGCGTTTTGGAGCAAACGGTGTTTGTAAATCTATCAATACTGCCTGCGCTTCATCAAATGACGCGATTGGTGATGCCTTCCGTTCAATTAAGTTTGGCTTCCAAGATGTCATGTTGGTAGGTGGGTCAGAAGCTTCTATTACACCTTTTGCTATTGCTGGTTTCCAAGCCCTAACTGCTCTCTCAACTACAGAGGACCCAACTCGTGCTTCCATTCCATTTGATAAGGACCGTAATGGTTTTGTCATGGGTGAAGGTTCTGGGATGTTAGTTCTTGAAAGCCTTGAACACGCTGAAAAACGTGGGGCTACTATCCTTGCTGAAGTGGTTGGTTACGGAAATACTTGTGATGCCTACCATATGACTTCTCCTCATCCAGAAGGTCAAGGAGCTATCAAAGCCATCAAACTAGCCTTGGAGGAAGCTGAGATTTCTCCAGAGCAAGTAGCCTATGTCAATGCTCACGGAACGTCAACTCCTGCTAATGAAAAAGGAGAAAGTGGTGCCATCGTAGCTGTTCTTGGTAAGGAAGTGCCTGTATCATCAACCAAATCATTCACAGGACATTTGCTGGGTGCTGCAGGTGCAGTAGAAGCTATCGTAACAATCGAGGCTATGCGTCATAACTTTGTACCAATGACAGCTGGAACAAGTGAAGTATCAGATTATATCGAAGCCAATGTCGTTTATGGACAAGGCTTGGAGCAAGAAATTCCATACGCTATTTCAAATACTTTTGGTTTTGGTGGCCACAATGCAGTTCTTGCTTTCAAACGTTGGGAGAATAAATAACTATGAATTTAAACGATATTAAAGACTTGATGGCTCAATTTGACCAATCAAGTTTGAGAGAATTTTCTTATAGAAATGGGACGGATGAGTTACAGTTTAGCAAGAATGAAGCTAGACTTGTGCCTGAAGTTGCACCTCAGGTCGCTCCTGCGCCTGCTGTAGCAACACCAAGTCCAGTAGCTTCAACATCTGCTCCAGTAGAAACTGTAGTGGAAGAAGTTCCTGCTTCAGTTGAAGCAAGTGTAGCTGCTGAGGGAGATGTTGTAGAGAGCCCACTTGTTGGGGTGGCTTACTTGGCTGCTGGACCTGATAAACCTGCCTTCGTTTCAGTTGGTGATAGTGTCAAAAAAGGTCAAACATTGGTGATCATCGAAGCTATGAAAGTCATGAATGAAATCCCAGCTCCTAAGGATGGTGTGGTAACGGAAATTCTCGTTTCTAACGAAGAAATGGTTGAGTTTGGTAAAGGATTGGTACGTATCAAATGATCGATATTCAAGGAATCAAAGAAGCCCTTCCCCACCGTTATCCTATGCTCCTAGTAGACCGTGTATTGGAAGTGAGCGAGGACACCATTGTTGCCATCAAAAATGTGACTATCAATGAGCCCTTCTTTAACGGTCATTTTCCTCAATACCCTGTCATGCCAGGTGTTCTGATTATGGAAGCCTTGGCGCAAACAGCTGGTGTCTTGGAGTTATCAAAACCTGAAAATAAAGGTAAACTAGTCTTTTACGCTGGTATGGACAAGGTTAAGTTCAAGAAGCAAGTTGTACCAGGTGACCAATTGGTTATGACAGCGACTTTTGTCAAACGTCGTGGCACCATTGCCGTGGTTGAAGCAAAGGCTGAAGTGGATGGCAAGCTTGCAGCTAGTGGTACTCTTACCTTTGCAATAGGGAACTAAGGAGGTTCTCCATGTTTCGAAAAATTTTAATTGCCAATCGTGGTGAAATTGCGGTTCGTATTATCCGTGCGGCGCGTGAATTGGGGATTGCGACGGTGGCAGTTTATTCAACTGCTGATAAGGAAGCTCTTCATACGCTTTTGGCAGATGAAGCAGTTTGTATTGGCCCTGGTAAGCCAACCGAGTCTTATCTCAATATTAATGCGGTTCTATCAGCTGCAGTCTTGACTGAGGCGGAAGCCATTCACCCAGGTTTTGGATTTCTCAGTGAAAATTCCAAATTTGCAACCATGTGTGAAGAGGTGGGGATTAAGTTTATCGGCCCATCTGGTCATGTCATGGATATGATGGGAGACAAAATCAATGCGCGTGCTCAGATGATCAAAGCTGGTGTTCCAGTCATTCCAGGTTCAGATGGAGAAGTGCATAACTCTGAGGAAGCTTTGATTGTTGCTGAAAAAATTGGCTACCCTGTTATGCTCAAGGCTTCAGCAGGTGGAGGTGGTAAAGGGATTCGTAAGGTTGAAAAACCAGAAGACCTCGTTTCAGCTTTTGAAACTGCTTCTAGCGAAGCCAAGGCCAACTATGGCAATGGTGCCATGTACATTGAACGGGTTATCTATCCAGCTCGTCACATTGAGGTTCAAATCCTAGGAGATGAGCATGGACATGTGATTCACTTGGGGGAACGGGATTGTTCTCTTCAACGGAATAACCAAAAGGTTTTAGAAGAAAGTCCTTCGATTGCAATCGGAAAAACGTTGCGCCATGAAATCGGTTCTGCTGCTGTTCGAGCTGCAGAGTCTGTTGGTTATGAAAATGCAGGGACCATTGAGTTTCTGCTTGATGAAGCCAGTGGCAAATTCTATTTCATGGAAATGAATACTCGTGTTCAGGTGGAACATCCAGTAACAGAATTTGTTTCAGGTGTGGATATCGTTAAGGAACAAATTCGCATTGCGGCAGGTCAGCCTCTGTCTGTTAAGCAAGAAGATATTGTCCTACGCGGTCATGCCATCGAGTGTCGGATCAATGCAGAAAATCCAGCCTTTAATTTTGCTCCAAGTCCAGGTAAGATTACTAATCTCTATCTGCCAAGTGGTGGAGTTGGCTTGCGCGTGGATTCAGCAGTTTATCCAGGTTATACCATTCCACCTTATTATGATAGTATGATTGCTAAAATCATCGTTCACGGTGAAAATCGTTTTGATGCCTTGATGAAAATGCAACGTGCCCTCTATGAATTAGAGATTGAAGGGGTGCAGACCAATGCAGATTTCCAGCTTGACCTCATTTCAGATCGCAATGTCATTGCTGGAGATTACGATACTTCCTTCTTGATGGAAACCTTCTTACCCAAATATCAAGAAAAAGAATAAAATGACTTCAAGAGTTTAAACCGAAAAGGGGAATCAATGGCTCTATTTAGTAAAAAAGATAAGTATATTCGAATCAATCCCAATCGTTCGGTTAGGGAAAAACCTCAAGCCAAGCCAGAGGTTCCAGATGAATTATTCTCCCAGTGTCCAGGCTGTAAGCATACCATTTATCAGAAGGATCTGGGAAGTGAGCGTATCTGCCCATATTGTAGCTATACCTTTCGTATTTCTGCCCAAGAACGCTTGGCTTTGACGATTGATATGGGAACCTTCAAGGAATTGTTTACAGGGATTGAGAGCAAGGATCCCTTGCATTTCCCTGGTTATCAAAAGAAACTAGCAACTATGCGTGAAAAAACAGGTCTGGATGAAGCCGTTGTGACAGGAACAGCTCTTATAAAAGGCCAGACTGTGGCTCTTGGGATTATGGATTCCAACTTTATCATGGCTTCTATGGGTACGGTTGTAGGTGAAAAAATCACTCGCTTGTTTGAGTATGCGACTGTTGAACAGTTGCCAGTTGTTCTCTTCACAGCCTCTGGTGGAGCCCGTATGCAGGAAGGAATCATGAGTCTCATGCAGATGGCCAAGATCTCTGCAGCAGTTAAACGCCATTCAAATGCTGGTCTCTTTTACTTGACGATTTTGACAGATCCAACGACAGGTGGTGTGACAGCTTCTTTCGCTATGGAAGGTGATATCATTCTGGCTGAACCACAGAGTTTGGTCGGTTTTGCTGGGCGTCGTGTGATTGAAAACACGGTCCGTGAAAGCTTGCCTGAGGATTTCCAAAAAGCAGAATTCCTATTGGAACATGGCTTTGTGGATGCTATTGTCAAAAGAAGAGACTTACCAGATACGATTGCTAGCCTAGTCAGATTGCACGGAGGGAGTCCTAGATGAATATTGCAAAAATAGTCAGAGAAGCGCGTGAGCAGAGTCGCTTGACAACCTTGGACTTTGCGACAAGTATTTTTGATGACTTTATCCAATTACACGGTGACCGTTCTTTTCGTGACGATGGTGCAGTTGTTGGTGGTATTGGTTGGCTTGGAGATCAAGCTGTAACAGTAGTTGGTATTCAAAAAGGCAAGAGCTTACAAGATAACCTCAAGCGGAATTTTGGACAACCACATCCAGAAGGCTACCGCAAGGCCCTACGTTTGATGAAACAGGCTGAAAAGTTTGGCCGTCCAGTTGTGACCTTTATCAATACTGCAGGTGCCTATCCTGGTGTCGGCGCGGAAGAACGCGGTCAAGGAGAGGCTATCGCTCGCAATCTCATGGAAATGAGTGACCTGAAAGTTCCGATTATCGCCATTATTATCGGTGAAGGTGGTTCAGGAGGAGCTCTGGCTCTAGCCGTCGCAGACCGTGTCTGGATGCTGGAAAATTCTATCTATGCCATTCTCAGTCCAGAAGGTTTTGCTTCTATTCTATGGAAAGATGGCAGTCGTGCTATGGAAGCGGCAGAACTGATGAAAATCACTTCGCATGAACTGTTAGAAATGAACGTGGTGGATAATGTGATTTCTGAAGCAGGACTTTCGAGCAAAGAACTGATTAAGACTGTCAAAAAAGAACTCCAAGCTGAGCTATCTATACTCTCACAAAAACCGCTAGAAGCGTTGTTGGAAGAGCGTTACCAACGATTTAGAAAATACTAATACTCTTAGAAAATCAAATTTAAACCACGTCAGCTTCGCCTTGCCGTATATATGTTACTGACTTCGTCAGTTCTATCCACAACCTCAAAACCGTGTTTTGAGCTACCTACGGCTAGCTTCCTAGTTTGCTCTTTGATTTTCATTGAGTATAATTCTTTAGAATACGCAAAAACTAGAACTGGCAGTCAGTTCTAGTTTTTATGTGGTTCTTACTCTGTATCAAGGATGAAGTAAAAGGTGCTTGGAAAACCAAACACCTTTCGATTATTCATTTTCTTCAGTTACAAATTGACTAAGCAGTCCATTGATAAAACGGGCTGATTTTTGATCTGAAAAATTCTTAGCAAGTTCAATGGCTTCATTGACTGCTACCAGCTGAGGTGTATCAAATGATGTGATTTCAAAGATACCCAAGCGTAGTAAGTTTTTTTCGACCAAGGTCAATCGTTCAACTGTCCAGCCTGACTTGAGGTGCTGGTTGATTTGTTTATCCAACTCGTCTTTTTGAGCTTGAACGCCAGAAACCAAGTTTAGAAGAAAGGCAGGGATTTGCACATCTGCATCTTCACGGTCATGCGTGTAAGCAAAGCGACAAGCTGTTTCCATATCTGTGCCGAATTCAAGACTCATAAGAGCTTGAAAAGCGCATTTACGAAGTTCGCGTCTAGATTCTAATAATGGACTAGTCATTGAGGAAGTCCTCGTTAAATAGATCTTTCAACTCAGGTTTTGGTGTTTTATCTGGAACGATTCCTGCAACATGGATGTTGACAGCAGCAAGTTCCACATCAGCCATATCTCGGACAGCATCTTTGACTGCTTTTTGAATAGCAAGAGCCACTTTTGGTACTTTCACACCGTACTCAAGATAGAGATAAATGTCAGCAGTTAGCTCTTCGTTGCTTTCTTTTAAGTAGACACCACGACCAAGAGAGAGTTTTGATAGGGTATCAGATACGGATTTATTTGAAAATGAGTGGACACCATCAACTTTAGCAGTTGCGATGGCAATGATTTTTTCAAGTACACGTGGAGCGATAACGATTTCGCCAAATTGTTCTTCAATTCCCATAGAATGACCTCTTTCTAGAGATTAGGCACGAGAAACGTAAGTTCCTTCTGCAGTGTTGATGATCAATTTTTGTCCAGCTTCGATGAAGTCTGGAACGTTAACAACAAGTCCAGTTTCCATAGTTGCTGGTTTACCAGAACCTGTAACAGTAGCACCTTTGATAGATGGTTGTGTTTCAGCTACTGTCAATTCAACAGTAGTTGGTACAGTTACACCGATTACTTCAGTTCCGTAGAATTGGATTTTAACATCAGAGTTTTCAAGGATGTAAAGCAATTCATTTTCAACGTTTACGACTGGGATTTCGTATTGGTCGTAAGTTTCAGTGTTCATGAAGTAGGCAGTTTCATCCATTTTGTACAAGTATTGAGCTGGGACAGTTTCGATAATAGCTTGCTCGAATTTTTCTTCTGGACGGTAGCTTGTGTCAAATGTAGAACCAGTACGGACATCACGCAATTTCATACGCATGATCGTGTTCCCTTTACCTGGTTTGTGGTGGCTAGCTTCCAAAACGCGGATCAATTTTCCGTCTGCAGTTTCAAATGTCATACCAGCTTTCAATTTGCTTGCTTCAATCATGTTTTTACCTCTTTAATAAATATTATTACTCTTTATTGTACCATAAAACGCAATAATTCTCAAATATCAGATTAACTTGAGTTAGTTGACAGGTACGATATTTCCTTCTTCATCTTTGGTTACGAGAACATACTTGCCGTCTACCTCGATGTAAAAGTTCTTACTTGCAGTTTGCCCATTATTTTGAATAGGAGCTTGAGTTTGTTGGTTGAGTTGCCCGCCAAGCGTTTGTCCCAGATTCATTCCCATAATTATGTTCATACCATTGCCGTTGCCTTCATTGTTTGCAGCAACGATGAGAGCTTCGTTACGGGCACGACGTTCTTCAATCTCAATCGTATTGTACTTCATGGCGACAAGCTCGCTATCAAGTTTACGGACAATATCTAAGCTTTCTTGGTCATAGCTCAAATCTTCAAGCAGGATGTTGGTTGTTTCAATTCCGTAAAGTCCAGTCCATACCTTGTTAACTTCTTGTTTTGCCAGATCGTTGAAAGTATCTTGATTGGCATTAAGACTATAGATATCAACTCGGTTTTCGTTTGTAAATTTGGCGATTGCAATAGCAATTTTAGGAGAGATATTTTGTCTGAGAGTTCCCTGAGCGATATCTTTCAGGGTAAATGCTCTATGATCTTCAATTTGTTGACTGATGGAGCTGACATAAAATAGGACTGGATCAGCAACTTTGATATCAAACAAGCCGTAGAAACGAATATTGAGCAATTGTTGATAGCGTTCACTGAAATACTCTACGGCGTTTTGAGTACCAAATTTATTACCTGCGATGGGTTGCATACGGATAAAGATGATTTCCTGTTGGGTAATGACTTGACCACCAAAAGAGAAGCGGTTTTTGAAATTTTCCCAAGTACCCTTTATACCACCCTTTTCAAGAAGCCAGGCATTATCTTCAGAACGCCATTCGTGGCTACCAGCTTCTAAGACATCGCCAAGGAAGGTTCCGTTGTTGACAAGAATAGCTACATAACCTTGTGGAACAATGACTACAGAACCATCTGTTAAAAGTCCAGTATTTTGGTTGCTTTGTCTAGAAGTGCCGTCAGGATCTTTTGTAAGAAGTTGTCCTTTAATGGCCAAGGCATCAGCTGTTAGGTTATTTGGAAGAACAATAGCTTCTTTAAATTTGCTATCGTTGAAACTATTAAGCCCTGAAGATAGGGCGGCACGAATAAATCCCATAATTTCCTCCTAATTATAAAGTTCGTCTTCATCCACAACATCGTAGGTATTGAGTACCCATTGGTTTGGACTGCGTGTTAGATCAGCATCGCAATAGTCACATTTACTGATAGCAGAGATTTTCAATGGGGCACCACAGTTTGGACAGTGGTCACTGATGGCTTCATCACTGACATTTAGTTCAGTTTGACTTCCGTGTTTACGGATAAAGTTCATTTGATAGACTGTAAACAAGTCCTCTTGAGGATCACCTTCGATGACACGTTTGCTTTGGTCTTCAATGACATAGTCCCTGAGTGTAGATGACAAGATCACAACAAGGGTATCGTTACCATCAGGATTTTCGTAGAAATCTTTAATGCGAACATTTTCAACACAGACTTTTTCTAAAACATTGGTTGTTTTCGCCCGGATATGATCTTCGAGTTGTATACTATGTTGGGAATAAAGGCTGGTACTTTCAAGAGAGCGAGCCAAATTCCAATCCTTTTTAGTCCAGGCTGCCTGTAACTGAATATAGACTTCTTTAACCCATGAAGCGAAAGCATCGGCATCAAAGTTTGGATCGCCATATTTAACACGACTAGTAGCTAATGTATTGTGTTCAACTCGACGATGGTTTTGGGGATTATATACAGTAGCGCTACTATAGGATTTTTCTGATGAGCTTTGATTACTTTTATTCTTTAGAACTAAGACAACTACGTAAACACCTATTAAAAAGACTACAATTCCGTACAACTCTTGCTCAGAGTAACTCGAACTATAGGAACCGTCTCCAGAACTGTAGCTACTTCTGTAGGAAGAACTACCGCTATTACTGCTACTGGAACGGCTTCGGCTACCATTTGAACTGGAGCTACTACGGCTAGAGCTACCACTTCGAGAATGTCCTACCCCTGCATCGATGGATTGCATCGGTGTAACGAAAAGGAGTAGTAAACAGGTGGTGAGAAGAGTATATAACTTTTTCATATATCTCCTAACTATATGAATGCATACTGCAAGCCATCAGAACTGCTAATTTTTTAGCAGTCTGGTGTCAGTTATACTTTAAATGAGTTACTCATTTTTCAACTTTGCCAATTCTTGTGCAAGTAGTTTAAGGGCAACTTGTGGGTTGGCTTGGCCTTTGGTTGCTTTCATAAGGAATCCGGTGAAGGCCTTATCTGCGTTGCGTTTTCCTGACTTGAAGTCGGCAACAGCGGCTTCGTTATCGGCAAAGACTTGGTGGATGATTGGAATCAAGACAGCTGGATCTGAGATTTGAACCATACCTGCTTTCTCCACGTATTCACGCGCGCCACCGCCATTTTTAGCCAGGTGGACAAAGACTTTCTTGGCAATCTTAGAAGAGATAGTGCCGTCTTCGATAATGGCAATCATTTCTACCAAGTTTTCTGGTGTCAATTTTATTTGTTCAAGTGTCTTGCCTTCGGCATTCAAGAACTGAGCAACTTCTCCTTGGAGCCAGTTAGAGACTTGCTTGGCATCACCACCGAGAGCCACAGCTTTTTCAAAGAAATCAGAAGTGACTTTGTTTGCGGTCAACTGGCTAGCATCATAGTCTGACAAGCCGAGGTCAGAGACGTAGCGAGCACGGCGTTCTTTTGGAAACTCTGGCAATTCAGTACGCATTTCCTCAATCCACTCGTCTGAGATTTCAAAGAGTGGTAGGTCTGGTTCTGGGAAGTAGCGGTAGTCTGCAGCCCCTTCCTTGACACGCATGAGGATGGTTGCCTTGTTGGCTTCATCGTAACGGCGTGTTTCTTGGCGGATTTGACCGCCTGATCGAAGGATTTCAGCCTGGCGTTGAACTTCGTATTCAAGACCCTTACGAACGTTTGAGAAGGAGTTGAGGTTTTTCAACTCAGTCTTGGTACCGAATTTCTCTTGACCATAAGGGCGAAGGGAGATATTGGCATCCACACGCATAGAACCTTCTTCCATCTTAACGTCAGAAATACCAGCGTACTGGATAACTTCCTTGAGGGCTGTTAGATAAGCATAGGCTTCTTCAGGAGAACGCATGTCAGCTTCAGATACAATCTCAATCAATGGCACCCCTTGGCGGTTGAGGTCAACATAAGAGTAGCCATCTGTACCGTGGGTGTTTTTACCAGCGTCTTCTTCTAGGTGGGCACGTTCGATACCGATTTTCTTAGTTGTACCGTCTTCTAGCTCGACTTCAATCCAACCGTTATAACCGATTGGCTCATCAAACTGAGAAATTTGGTAGGCTTTAGGATTATCAGGGTAGAAGTAGTTTTTGCGGTCAAAGTGCATCTTTTTGTGGATGTCCATGTTGAGGGCAAGAGCAGCCTTGATACCGGCATCGACAACACCTTTATTGAGAACTGGCAGAACTCCTGGGAAAGACCAGTCAATCACGTTGGTGTTGGCATTTTGGTCATTTCCAAAGTGGGCAGAAGTGGGTGAGAAGATTTTTGAATTGGTGTTGAGCTCTACGTGGACTTCAAGTCCGATGACTGTTTCAAAGTTCATTAGTTGTCACCTCCAAAAATCACGGGTTGTTGTTTGTGGTAGTCTGTTGTTGCTTCAAAGGCAGCAGCAGCTTGGTAAATGGTTTCCTCAGAGTACTTAGGACCAATCAATTGCAGACCGACAGGTAGTCCTTGAGAGAATCCAGCAGGAATCGAAATTCCTGGAAGACCTGCCAAGTTGACTGGGATTGTCAAAAGGTCAGCCAAGTACATGGCAACTGGGTCATGGTTGAGTGAGTCCAAGTCATAAGCAACACTTGGAGAAGTTGGACCTAAAATTAAGTCATAATCCGCAAAGACGTTTTCAAAATCTTGGATGATGAGGGTACGGACCTGACCAGCTTTCTTGTAGTAGGCATCGTAGTAACCTGATGAAAGACTGAATGTACCAAGCATGATACGGCGTTTAACCTCTTCGCCAAAACCTTGGCTACGGCTGTTTACATAGATTTCATCAAGGTTGGTCGCATCCTCTGCGCGGTAACCATAACGGATACCGTCAAAACGTTGCAAGTTTGATGAAGCTTCAGATGAAGCGATGATGTAGTAAACGGCAACACCGTATTTAGAGTGAGGAAGGCTGACTTCTTCAACGATAGCGCCCAATTTTTCAAAGTGTTTGGCTGCATTCAGAATAGTTTCCTTAACCTCTGGGTCAATTCCTTCACCGAGGTATTCCTTAGGTAAAGCAATTTTCATGCCCTTGATGTCTTGACCAATTTTTGAAGTAAAGTCGGCAATACGAACAGGGGCCGAAGTAGAGTCTTTGGCATCTTCGCTGGCAATAGCGTTGAGCAAGAGAGCATTTTCCTTAACAGTTGGTGCAAAAGGTCCAATCTGGTCTAATGAGCTACCAAAGGCAATGAGACCGAAACGTGAAACTGTTCCGTAGGTTGGTTTGAGACCAACAATCCCGTTAAAGGCAGCAGGTTGGCGGATAGAACCACCAGTATCAGAACCAAGTGATAAGCGGACTTGCCCTGACGCTACAGCTGCGGCAGAACCACTAGATGAACCACCAGGAACCTTGCTGTGGTCCCATGCATTTTTAGTAGCGCCATAGTGAGAAGTTTCACCTGATCCACCCATGGCAAATTCGTCCATGTTAGTTTTCCCTACGACAATCATGCCCTTAGATTTTGCATTGGCAACGGCTGTTGCATCAAAGATTGGCTCATAGTTGTAGAGCATTTTTGAGGCAGCAGTTGTGAGAATACCGTCAGTAGAGATATTATCTTTAACTGCAAGTGGAATTCCTGAAAGGACATTATCAGCATCGATTCCAGCTTCATCAATAGCTTTAGCTTGAGCAAGGGCTTGCTCCTCAGCGATGGTAACAAAAGCGTTGATAGCTGTCTCGCGAGACTTGATATCTTCAAGCGTAGCTTGGGTCAATTCTGTTGCTGAAATTTCCTTAGAGACAAGGAGATTGTGCAAGTCTTCAATGGTTTTATTGTTGAAAGTCATTAGGCATCTCCTCCATCGTCTAGGATAGCTGGTACCTTGATATAGTAGTTGTCTTTTTCAGGTACGTTTTTAAACAAGCGATCACGGTCTGTTCCCTCTTCGGCCACATCAGGGCGGAGTACAGTCTTGCGGTCAGCCATGGTCGTAGTAGGTGCGACACCAGTTGTGTCAACTTCGCCCAGCAATTCAACCATGTCAACAATCTTAGACAAGGTTGTCGCAAAGGCAGCAGTTTCTTCTTCAGAGAATTTTAATTTTGAAAGATTGGCAACGTGTGTTACCTCTTCTTGCGTAATTTTCATCTTGCATCCTTTCGTGAAATGATGATTTTTAGTCTGTTCTATTTTACCATATTTTCCTATAAATAAGGGAGGGGGAACTGAAAAGAAATAGAAATTGAAAAAAATGCTAAAATCCGATATAATGGAGTGTTGAAAGGAATGGTAAAATCCAATGTAAAAATCATTCTTAGCTATTGAAACAAGAAAAATAGAGAATCAAAGAAAGAGAACTTATGAATATTCAAGAAGAAATTAAGAAACGTCGCACCTTTGCTATCATCTCCCACCCGGACGCGGGGAAAACAACTATTACTGAGCAGTTACTCTACTTTGGGGGCGAGATTCGTGAGGCTGGTACGGTAAAAGGAAAGAAAACAGGGACTTTTGCTAAGTCTGACTGGATGGATATCGAGAAGCAACGTGGGATTTCGGTTACTTCATCTGTTATGCAGTTTGACTACGATGGAAAACGTGTGAATATCCTCGACACGCCAGGGCATGAGGACTTTTCAGAAGATACTTATCGGACCTTGATGGCGGTGGATGCTGCGGTCATGGTTGTGGACTCTGCCAAGGGTATCGAGGCCCAAACTAAGAAATTGTTTGAAGTTGTCAAACACCGTGGTATTCCAGTCTTTACCTTTATGAATAAGCTGGACCGTGACGGTCGTGAGCCACTGGACCTCTTGCAAGAATTGGAAGAAGTCTTGGGTATTGCGAGTTACCCGATGAACTGGCCAATCGGGATGGGGAAAGCCTTTGAAGGGCTCTATGACCTCTATAACCAACGCTTAGAGCTCTATAAGGGGGATGAGCGTTTTGCCAGTTTAGAAGATGGGGACAAGCTTTTTGGTAGCAATCCTTTCTACGAGCAAGTTAAGGATGATATTGAACTTTTAAATGAAGCTGGGAATGAGTTTTCAGAGGAAGCTATCCTTGCTGGAGAATTGACGCCCGTCTTTTTCGGTTCAGCTTTGACAAACTTTGGTGTCCAGACCTTCCTTGAAACCTTCCTTAAGTTTGCTCCGGAACCACATGGACACAAGAAAACAGATGGCGAAATTGTTGATCCTTACGACAAGGATTTCTCAGGATTTGTCTTTAAAATCCAAGCCAACATGGACCCTCGTCACCGTGACCGTATTGCCTTTGTCCGTATCGTTTCGGGTGAGTTTGAACGTGGCATGAGTGTCAATCTGCCTCGTACTGGTAAGGGTGCTAAACTGTCTAATGTTACCCAGTTTATGGCGGAAAGTCGCGAGAATGTGACCAATGCCGTGGCAGGAGATATCATCGGGGTTTACGATACAGGTACTTATCAGGTTGGGGATACTTTGACAGTTGGTAAAAACAAGTTTGAATTTGAACCCCTGCCAACCTTTACACCTGAAATTTTCATGAAAGTTTCTGCTAAGAATGTCATGAAACAAAAATCCTTCCACAAGGGAATCGAGCAATTGGTACAAGAAGGTGCCATTCAGCTTTATAAGAATTACCAAACAGGCGAGTATATGCTAGGCGCTGTAGGTCAACTCCAGTTTGAAGTCTTCAAGCACCGTATGGAAGGCGAGTACAATGCGGAAGTAGTCATGAGCCCAATGGGTAAAAAGACCGTTCGTTGGATCAAGCCTGAGGACTTGGATGAACGGATGTCTTCAAGCCGCAATATCTTGGCTAAAGACCGTTTTGACCAACCAGTCTTCCTCTTTGAAAATGACTTTGCCCTCCGCTGGTTTGCGGACAAGTATCCAGATGTAGAGTTGGAGGAGAAGATGTAAATCGTTACAAATGACTAGCAACATAAAGTTGCTGTCATTTGACGGTAACCGCTATGGTGGCTTACCTAAACGCTTCACTAGGAAAAATCCACGAATGGTATCGATTCGTGGACTTTTCCGTCGTAATGGTAAGGAAGCGGTAACTGTTTTACTAACTTCGTTTGGCAAATGGAATCGGTTTCCCAAACTCCGTGTAGTAGTTCAGTAAATTTAATTGATTGTATAACAATCTAAGTAACTAACGCCAAGTTTCTATGGAACTTGGCTATGCGTTCCACTAGTAAAGTTTTACGAATATTGTCGATTCGTGGGCTTTTCCGTTGTAACTGGTAGTGAGAGGTCTAGCTAACTGTCTTACTAACTATGTTTGGTAAATGAAATTGATTTGTAAAAATTAGTGTCGTGGATAATAAGACAGCAGAGTATGTAGGGTTTTACCTTAGCCCTCTATAAAAAGATGTTGAATATTTGGCTTTATTCGTTTTACTGTTAACCTTTATGGTAATAACTTACAAATAAAAGAAAACTTCAGATATTCACCTTTTGTGATTGGTCTGAAGTTTTCTTATTTACTGTCCATATTTTTGGTAAAAATCAACTTTTACTTGGATGAAGGTTTTGGCCTCGCGTAGGAGTTGAAGAAGGGTGGCGCGAGTTTCAAATTCTTCTCTTGTCTTTGGCAGACTGCGATTACGGAAGACTTCCAGATAACGTTCAATTTCATCTAGCAAATCAGAAGCAGGATTGGTCTGGCTCAGTTGACCGGCAATTTTTGAAAAGAGTTGCGCTAAAATCAAACTTTCGCTGGCAGCTAGGTGACAGGTGTTGATTTGCTGAGCCATGTTTCGCAGGATGCGACTTTGTCGCTGTCTCATCTCAAAGTAGTGAATATGGTAATCGGTCTGGTGAAAGAGGTGGTCAGAGTGATCTAGATAGACAAGTCTGAGGGCTTCTTCCAAAAGGGTGTCTAATTCTTCTACTAGCTGTGCTCGGTTGCGTCCATCCCCTCTGGATAAATAATATTTGAAGCGCTGGAGAATATCTTTTAACTTTTCTTCTACCAATGTGTGGTAGTGATGAATTTCCTCTTCTCGTGAAGGCATGTAGAGATTGACAAGCAAGGCAAATCCTGTACCGATAGCAAAGAGAAGGAATTCATTGACTAGGAGGTCTGGAGAGGTTGACTCTTGTACCAAGAGGTGGCTAACCAAAACAGTGCTTGGTGTGATGCCAATTTCCCAGCCCATCTTATAAGCTAGAGGCACGTAGAGGGCAAGATAGAGGCCAAGGCTCCAGATATGAAATCCGCTCAAGTAAAAAGCCAGAACTCCGATAACCAAAGCTAGAAGCATGGAAAAGAGCCGATTTCGGGCCAGTTTTAAGGTACTTCTACGGGTATCGGATAGGCTCAAGAGGGCGATGATTCCAGCCGAGACAGCTGAGGAGAGATTGAGAAAATAAGCAAGAAGGCAGGCAAGACAGGTAGCTAAGATGAGCTTGGTCGTACGTTGGCTAATAGACATAAGGATTTCCTAGTAAGTTAGAATAAAAGCGGAAAAGACAAGACCTGAGCAGGCTTGCCTTTATGAGTTATTTTTTACGGGCTGCCGCGTATTCGGCAACGGCAGTAAAGAGGACATCTGTTGAAGAGTTGAGAGCTGTTTCGCATGAATCTTGGATGACCCCAATCACAAATCCAACCCCAACAACTTGCATGGCAATATCGTTAGAAATACCGAAAAGGCTACAAGCAACTGGGATAAGAAGGAGGGAACCGCCCGCAATACCAGAAGCGCCACAGGCTGAGATAGCTGCTACCACACTGAGGACAAAGGCTGTCGCAAAGTCAACAGGGATTCCCAAAGTATTTACTGCAGCAAGGGTTAGAACGTTAATGGTAATCGCAGCCCCAGCCATGTTGATAGTAGAACCGAGTGGGATAGAAACCGAATAGGTATCTGGATCTAGTCCAAGGTCGTGACAAAGTTTCATGTTGACAGGGATGTTCGCCGCAGAACTACGAGTAAAGAAGGCTGTAACACCGCTGACACGCAAACATTTCCAAACGAGGGGATAAGGATTTCTCTTCATAAAGAGAAAGGCAATCAATGGATTGACAACCAGAGCGACAAAGAACATAGTTGTCACCAAGAGGGCAAGCAAGATTCCGTAGTTAGCGAGGCTTCCGATTCCCTTATCAGAGATGGTTTTGAAGACAAGACCAAGGATACCAAATGGAGCTAGGTTGATAATCCATTCGACAATCTTAGAAGTCACATCAGCTATGGTTTTCAGCAATTCTTTACTATTTTTGCTGGCTTCTCTCATAGCAATCCCGAAAACAACTGCCCAGGATAGGATACCGATGTAGTTGGCTGTGACAAGGGCATTGACTGGGTTGTCAACCAGTTTGAGCAAGAGGTTGCTGAGGACTTGTCCAATCCCATCTGGTGGAGCAATATCGGTATTAGCACTATTTAGGGTAATTTCAACAGGTACGATGAAACTTGCTAGTACAGCGATAAGTGCAGATGCAAAGGTTCCCACCAAGTAAAGGAAGATGACCGTTTTCATATTGCTATCTTGGCCCTTTTGATGTTGGGAAAGGGCGTTAGCAACGAGGGCAAAGACTAGAATGGGTGCGATGGCTTTAAGGTCACCAACAAAGAGATCTCCAAGTAAACCAATTCCTGAAATGTTAGGAAGTGTCAGTCCTAGGGTTCCTCCAATAAGCATGCCAATCAAAATCCGTTTGATTAGGCTTGCCTTATTCCAAGCATGAATGAATTTTTTCATAACAATTTCCTTTGTTGTGTAATGTTTATGATTATAGTATAAATATGAACTAAAATCAAGAATTTTCTGTCTATTTTTGCTATTATTTTTGAATATTTATGGAGATTCATCACTTGTGAAAGTATGGTATAATAAATGAAAGGAGTTTTCTATGCAAGAATTTTTTAAAACCTACCTCAATAAGCTTGATGTTACAACGATTATTGAAAATATCTTAACCAAGTTACTTTCTCTGTTATTCCTATTTTTACTCTTTTATATAGCTAAGAAATTGCTCCATACCATGGTGCAGAGAATTATTAAACCTTCTCTAAAAATGTCTCGTCATGATGTTGGGCGTCAGAAAACCATCTCACGTCTGTTAGAAAATGTGTTTAATTATACCCTTTATTTCTTTTTACTTTACTGCATTTTGTCGATTATAGGTTTGCCAGTTTCTAGTTTGCTGGCAGGAGCTGGGATTGCTGGGGTGGCTATTGGGATGGGAGCCCAAGGTTTTCTGTCTGATGTCATCAATGGCTTTTTCATCCTCTTTGAACGTCAACTGGATGTAGGAGATGAGGTTGTTCTGACAAATGGTCCTATTACTGTATCGGGTAAGGTTGTCAGTGTAGGTATTCGAACAACTCAACTCAGAGGAGAAGACCAGGTTCTGCACTTCGTTCCCAATCGGAATATCACCGTTGTCAGCAATTTCTCTCGGACAGACCAGGCCTGAAATTTTAGCAGATTTATGGTACAATAGAAAGAGTTTGGTAAAGGAGAGAAGATGTTTTTAGAAAAACAGTTGGGCAATGGTTGTACCTGGATTAACCTAGATTTGGACAAGTTGAAAAAACTAGAGGACCTTTCTGAAATCTACGGTTTGGACAAGGAAACCATCGAATATGCGCTGGATAGGAATGAGCGTGCCCACATGGATTATCACCGTGAAAATGGGACTGTAACCTTTATCTACAATGTCTTGAACTTGAAAAAAGATAAGGCATACTATGAAGCTTTTCCCATGACCTTTATCGTGGAACATCGTCGCCTGATTACCATTAGTAATACCAAGAACGCCTATGTCATTGAACAGATGACCCGTTATCTGGAGAGTCATGACATGCTTTCGATTTACAAGTTTCTCTTTGCCAGTCTGGAAATCATCAGCAATGCCTACTATCCTGTCATCGAGCAGATGGATAAGAGTAAGGACGAGGTCAATGGCCTCTTGCGCCAGCGGACGACTAAGAAAAACCTTTTTGCCCTTTCCGACTTGGAGACTGGTATGGTTTATCTTACTGCGGCTGCCAAGCAAAATCGCATGTTGCTGGAACATATTCAAGGGCATGCCCTCTATCGCAGTTTTAACGAGATTGAGAGAGAACAGTTTGATGATGCCATGATTGAGGCTCATCAGCTGGTATCCATGACAGACTTGATTTCTCAAGTCCTCCAACAACTATCAGCATCTTACAACAACATACTAAACAATAATCTGAATGATAATTTGACAACCTTGACTATCATTTCAGTCTTGCTAGCGGTTTTGGCAGTAGTGACAGGCTTTTTCGGAATGAATGTTCCCCTACCCTTAACAGATGAGCCCCATGCTTGGCTCTACATTAGTTTAGCCAGTGCTGGGTTGTGGATTGTTTTGTCATTGTTATTAATGAAAATTGCGAAAAAAAGTTAAGAAAAGGAGCCAGAATGGCGATTGAAAACTATATGCCAGATTTTGCTGTGGAAGCAGTCTATGATCTGACAGTCCCAAGCCTGCAGGCGCAGGGAATCAAGGCTGTTTTGGTCGATTTGGACAATACTCTCATTGCTTGGAACAACCCTGACGGGACGCCAGAGATGAAGCAATGGTTACATGATCTCCGTGACGCAGGTATTCGCATCATCGTGGTATCAAATAACACTAAGAAACGCGTCCAACGAGCAGTTGAAAAATTTGGAATTGATTACGTTTACTGGGCCTTGAAGCCCTTCACATTTGGGATTGACCGTGCCATGAAGGAATTTCACTATGAGAAAAGTGAAGTGGTCATGGTCGGCGACCAGCTCATGACAGATATTCGAGCAGCCCACCGTGCTGGCATTCGCTCAATCTTGGTCAAGCCCTTAGTTCAACACGACTCTATTAAGACGCAGATTAACCGTGCTCGTGAGCGCCGTGTGATGCGAAAAATCACTGAAACGTACGGACCGATTACATATAAAAAAGGAATTTAACTATGGAAGAAATTCTCTGTATTGGTTGTGGAGCAACCATTCAGACGACAGATAAGGCTGGTCTTGGTTTTACCCCCCAGTCGGCACTTGAAAAAGGTTTGGAAACTGGCGAAGTCTATTGCCAACGTTGTTTCCGTCTCCGTCACTACAATGAAATCACGGATGTCCAGTTGACGGACGATGATTTCCTAAAGCTCTTGCACGAGGTGGGAGACAGTGATGCCTTAGTGGTCAATGTCATTGATATCTTTGATTTTAATGGCTCTGTTATCCCAGGTTTGCCACGTTTTGTTTCGGGCAACGATGTCCTCTTGGTAGGAAATAAAAAAGATATCCTCCCTAAGTCAGTTAAGCCTGGTAAGATTAGCCAGTGGTTGATGGAACGTGCCCACGAAGAAGGACTTCGTCCAGTCGATGTCGTCCTAACTTCAGCACAAAACAAACATGCCATCAAGGAAGTCATTGACAAAATCGAGCACTACCGAAAGGGCCGTGATGTCTATGTGGTCGGTGTGACCAACGTTGGAAAATCAACTCTTATCAATGCCATTATCCAAGAAATCACGGGTGATCAGAATGTCATCACGACTTCGCGCTTCCCAGGGACAACCTTGGACAAAATCGAGATTCCGCTTGACGACGGATCTTATATCTACGATACACCGGGAATCATCCACCGTCACCAGATGGCCCACTACTTGACGGCCAAAAACCTCAAGTATGTCAGCCCTAAAAAGGAAATCAAGCCTAAAACCTACCAGCTCAATCCTGAACAAACCCTGTTTCTAGGTGGTCTCGGACGCTTTGACTTTATTGCAGGAGAAAAGCAAGGTTTTACAGCCTTCTTTGACAATGAACTCAAATTGCATCGTACTAAGCTAGAAGGAGCTAGTGCTTTCTACGACAAGCACCTTGGAAGCCTTCTCACTCCTCCAAATAGCAAGGAAAAAGAAGATTTTCCAAAACTAGTCCAACATGTATTTAACATTAAGGAAAAGACAGACCTAGTCATCTCTGGACTCGGCTGGATCCGTGTAACAGGCACAGCCAAAGTCGCCGTCTGGGCACCAGAAGGCGTCGCCGTCGTCACACGAAAAGCAATTATTTAAACTAAAATCACTGAGCGAACAAAGTGAGCTCATAAAAAGATAGTTATTGCCGTGGGATCTTGCCAATCTGTAGATTGGCAAGGGGCACAATTGAGACCAAGGCTCAATTGTGAGGTCAGGAAATCCATTTTCCAAAGATGAGATCTTTGAAAAATTAGTTCCGACCGTCCCTCACCACCTAAAATAACTATCAAAAAAACAAGGAAGAAATTATGTCATTAACATCAAAACAACGTGCCTTCCTCAACAGCCAGGCACACACCCTCAAACCCATCATCCAAATTGGGAAAAATGGCCTTAACGATCAAATCAAAACCAGCGTCCGTCAGGCTCTTGACGCCCGCGAATTGATCAAGGTTACTCTTTTGCAAAACACCGATGAAAATATCCACGAAGTAGCTGAAATTTTGGAAGAAGAAATCGGTGTGGATACAGTCCAAAAAATCGGACGAATCTTGATTTTGTTTAAACAATCTAGCAAGAAAGAAAATCGCAAGATTTCTAAAAAAGTTAAAGAAATCTAAAAACTATACTCCAAACAACTGTTTTTACAGAGAAATAAAGGAGACTAGCCTATGGCAATCGAACTATTGACTCCCTTTACCAAGGTAGAGTTGGAGCCAGAAATCAAGGAGAAAAAACGCAAACAAGTCGGGATTTTAGGGGGGAATTTTAACCCTGTTCACAATGCCCATCTGATTGTTGCGGACCAAGTACGGCAACAGTTAGGACTGGATCAGGTTTTGCTCATGCCTGAATACCAACCTCCTCACGTAGATAAAAAGGAAACAATCCCTGAGCACCATCGTCTCAAGATGCTTGAATTGGCGATTGAGGGGATTGAAGGTCTGGACATTGAAACTATTGAGTTGGAGCGCAAGGGCATTTCCTATACCTACGACACCATGAAGATTTTAACAGAGAAGAATCCAGATACAGATTATTACTTTATCATCGGTGCCGACATGGTAGACTATCTGCCCAAGTGGTACCGAATTGATGAGCTGGTCGATATGGTTCAGTTTGTAGGGGTTCAGCGTCCACGCTACAAGGCAGGGACTTCCTATCCCGTTATCTGGGTGGATGTGCCTCTCATGGATATCTCGTCCAGCATGGTGCGTGACTTCATTGCCCAAGGTCGGAAACCCAACTTTCTCCTGCCTCAGCCTGTGCTAGACTACATCGAGAAGGAGGGGCTCTACTGATGGCCTATCAAGACTATATCAACTGCTCTCGTGAGGCTTTGTTGGAAAAAATGGCAGAGCTTCTGCCTGAAAAACGCTTAACCCATTGCTTGGGTGTGGAGAGTGCAGCCATAGAACTGGCTCAGCGCTTTGGAGTTGATGTCGAGAAAGCAGGTCTTGCAGGCCTTCTTCATGACTATGCTAAAAAGTTGTCAGATCAGGAATTTCTGGATTTGATTGACCGTTACCAGCTAGATTCTGATCTCAAAAACTGGGGCAATAATGTCTGGCATGGCATGGTTGGCATCTACAAGATTCAGGAAGATTTGAATTTGCATGATTCTGAAATCCTGCGAGCTATTGAAATCCATACAGTCGGGGCGGCTCAGATGACAGACCTAGACAAGGTTATCTATGTCGCAGACTATATAGAGCACAATCGTGCCTTTCCTGGAGTGGATGTGGCACGTGAGATTGCAAGTCTATCGCTCAATAAGGCGGTGGCCTACGAAACAGCTCGCACTGTGGAGCATCTAGCTCATCAGGGATTCCCCATCTATCCCCAAACCCTTGAAACCTATAACGCCTTGGTGCACTATTTGAAAGAGGATTAAATGAACGAAAAAGAATTACTAGAACTAGTCGTGAAAGCGGCTGATGAGAAACGTGCGGAGGATATCCTCGCACTTGATGTACAAGATTTGACTAGTGTGACGGATTACTTTGTTATTACTAGTTCAATGAATAGCCGTCAGTTGGATGCTATCGCTGACAATATCCGTGAAAAAGTAGCGGAAGCTGGTTTTAAAGGCAGCCATATCGAAGGCGATGCAGCTGGAGGCTGGGTCTTGCTGGACCTTGGTGCTGTCGTAGTGCATGTCTTTTCAGAAGAAATGCGTGCCCATTATAACCTAGAAAAACTATGGCATGAGGCAGAGTCAGTAGATATATCTGAAACTTTGGCGTAGAAGATGAACTCAGTTGCAGTCAACTGGGTTTCTTTGCTTATTTTAGAAAAAAAGATAGAAAGGTATAGGGCGAGTGGTGTTTGCCATGTAGGCTCTTGGTATCATGATTATGGCAACTTATGAAACTTTTGCGGCTGTTTACGATGCGGTCATGGACGACAGTTTATACGATAGATGGACGGATTTTTCGCTTCGTCATTTGCCTAAGACCAAGGAGAGAAAGAAACTCTTGGAACTGGCTTGTGGGACAGGAATTCAATCTGTGCGCTTCTCTCAGGCTGGTTTTGATGTGACTGGGCTTGATTTGAGTGCGGATATGTTGAAGATTGCTGAAAAGAGAGCGGCTTCAGCCAAGCAAAAGATTGATTTTATTGAAGGCAATATGCTGGATTTGTCCAAGGCAGGTAAATATGACTTTGTTACTTGTTATTCGGACTCAATCTGCTACATGCAGGATGAGGTGGAAGTAGGGGATGTTTTTAAGGAAGTGTATAATGCCCTTAATGAAGATGGAGTTTTCATCTTTGATGTGCATTCGACCTACCAGACAGACGAAGTTTTTCCAGGCTATTCTTATCATGAAAATGCAGAAGATTTTGCAATGCTCTGGGATACCTACGAGGACGAAGCACCTCACTCCATCGTGCATGAGTTGACCTTTTTTATCAAGGAATCTGACGGTTCCTTTAGTCGCCACGATGAAGTGCATGAGGAGCGTACATACGAAGTCTTAACCTATGATATCTTGCTGGAGCAGGCTGGTTTCAAGTCTTTCAAACTCTATGCAGACTTTGAGGACAAGGAGCCAACAGAAACCAGCACCCGTTGGTTTTTTGTGGCGCAGAAGTAGGAGATTAGCATGACCATCACAGGTATTATCGCGGAGTTTAATCCTTTTCATAATGGCCATAAATACCTGCTGGATCAAGCAGAGGGACTGAAAATCGTTGCCATGTCTGGAAATTTCATGCAGCGTGGAGAACCTGCTATTGTGGACAAGTGGACACGGGCCCAGATGGCGCTGGAAAATGGAGCGGATCTGGTAGTGGAATTACCCTTTTTAGTCAGTGTTCAGGCAGCAGATTTCTTCGGTCAAGGAGCTGTGGATATCTTGGCTCGGTTGGGCATTGATACTCTAGCATTTGGGACGGAGGAAGTTCTGGATTATCAAAAAATCGCTGACTTATACACAGAGCAAGGTGCTGAGATGGAGAAGTTTGTGGAAAATCTGCCTGATTCCCTTTCCTATCCCCAGAAAACCCAAGCTATGTGGAAGGAATTTGCTGGTCTTGATTTTTCAGGCAATACGCCCAATCATGTCCTTGCTCTTGCTTATGCCAAGGCGGCTGCGGGACGAAACATCAAACTTTATCCGATTCAGCGTCAGGGTGCGGGTTACCATTCCGTGGACAAGGATGTGGATTTTGCCTCAGCGACAGCCCTCCGTCAGCATCAATCAGACAAAAATTTCTTAGAACGCTTTATGCCTTCTATTGCCCTATTTGAGCAGGCCAGTAAGGTGAGCTGGGAAGACTATTTTCCCTTGCTCCGCTATCAAATCTTGTCCAATCCAGACTTAACCACTATCTATCAGCTCAATCAAGAAATGGCAGTACGCATCAAGGATGCCATCAAGACAGCCCAGTCTGTGGAAGACTTGGTTGAGGCGGTTGCGACCAAACGTTACACCAAGGCGCGTGTCAGACGCCTATTGACCTATATCTTGGTGCAGGCTAGAGAAGGTGACTTGCCAGAAGCCATTCATGTCCTTGGATTTGCTGAAAAAGGCAGGCAACAGCTCAATTCTTTGAAAGGTCGGGTCAGTCTAGTCAGCCGAATTGGCAAAGAGCCTTGGGATACTATGACCCAAAAGGCAGACCAGATTTACCAACTGGGAAAATCAAGTATAGCAGAGCAGAATTTTGGAAGAGTGCCGATAAGAATAGAAAGAAACTAAGTCTACTGAAAAGTAGGCTTTTTGAGATTTTTTACGAATAAATAGATAGAAAAGAAAATCTTGTACAAGTTCCTGACAATTTCTTTCTTTTCGTGTATAATAGTGGAAAAGAGGTAAAACGAGGTATGGTTATGGAAGCAGTTCTTTACTCAACATTCCGAAATCATTTAAAAGACTACATGAAGAAGGTAAATGATGAATTTGAGCCTTTGACGGTGGTCAATAAAAATCCAGACGAGGACATTGTAGTACTTTCAAAGAGTGAGTGGGATAGTATCCAAGAAACCCTGAGAATTGCTCAAAATAAGGAACTTTCTGATAAGGTTTTGCGAGGAATGGCTCAAGTTCGTGCTGGAAGTACTCAGGTTCATGTTATTGAGGAGTAAGAAATGCTGCTCAAGTTTACAGAAGATGCCTGGGCAGATTATTGCTACTGGCAAAATCAGGATAAGAAAACGTTAAAAAGAATCAATAAACTAATCAAGGATATTCAACGTGATCCCTTTACAGGAATAGGTAAACCAGAACCACTCAAGTATGACTACCAAGGAGCTTGGTCACGTCGTATTGATGCAGAAAATCGCTTGATTTATATGATGGATGAAGATAGCGTGGCTTTCTTGTCTTTTAAAGATCATTACTAAGTCTACTGAAAGGTGGGCTTTTTCTATAATTTTTACTAAGCTATAACTTCTAAGAAATAGAGATTGCACTAATAAATTTTAAGCAAACGTGTTCCAATTTCCTCAAAACATATTCTATTTTAGGTTTGTGAAAATCACTTTTTTATGGTAGAATGTAAAAGAATGTATGTCATTCGGAATAACAATAAAATGAGGTAAAAACATGGAAATCATGTCGCTTGCGATTGCTGTTTTTGCCGTCATCATTGGTTTAGTCATTGGATATGTCAGCATCTCAGCTAAGATGAAATCATCTCAGGAAGCTGCAGAGTTGATGCTTTTAAATGCTGAACAAGAAGCAACTAATTTACGTGGACAAGCTGAACGTGAAGCCGATTTACTTGTTAATGAAGCTAAGCGTGAAAGCAAGTCTCTTAAAAAAGAAGCACTATTGGAGGCCAAAGAAGAAGCCAGAAAATACCGTGAAGAAGTGGACGCTGAATTCAAATCAGAACGTCAAGAACTCAAACAAATCGAAAGTCGTTTGACCGAGAGAGCTACTAGCCTTGATCGTAAGGACGACAATTTGACGAGTAAAGAACAAACACTTGAACAAAAAGAACAAAGTATTTCTGATAGAGCTAAAAACCTTGATGCGCGTGAAGAGCAATTAGAGGAAGTCGAAAGACAAAAAGAAGCAGAACTAGAGCGTATTGGTGCTCTGTCTCAGGCAGAAGCACGAGATATTATCTTGGCACAGACAGAGGAAAACTTGACCAAGGAGATTGCTAGCCGTATTCGTGAAGCTGAGCAAGAGGTCAAGGAACGTTCTGACAAAATGGCTAAGGACATCTTGGTTCAAGCTATGCAACGTATCGCTGGTGAATATGTAGCGGAGTCAACAAACTCAACGGTTCATCTGCCAGACGATACTATGAAGGGACGCATTATTGGTCGTGAAGGTCGTAACATTCGTACCTTTGAAAGTTTGACAGGGGTCGATGTGATTATCGACGATACACCAGAAGTGGTGACCTTGTCAGGATTTGACCCGATTCGTCGTGAGATTGCACGTATGACTATGGAAATGTTGCTCAAGGATGGTCGTATCCACCCAGCTCGTATCGAAGAGTTGGTTGAGAAAAACCGTCAAGAGATTGACAATAAGATCCGTGAATACGGTGAGGCAGCAGCCTATGAGATTGGTGCGCCAAACCTTCATCCAGACTTGATGAAGATTATGGGACGTTTGCAGTTCCGTACTTCTTATGGACAAAATGTCTTGCGTCATTCGATTGAGGTTGCTAAATTAGCTGGTATCATGGCGAGTGAGCTTGGTGAAAATGCAGCTCTTGCCCGTCGTGCTGGATTCCTTCATGACATCGGGAAAGCTATTGACCGCGAGGTTGAAGGTAGTCACGTTGAAATTGGTATGGAATTGGCTCGTAAGTACAAGGAGCATCCAGTTGTGGTCAATACGATTGCTAGTCACCACGGCGATGTCGAAGCTGAGAGCGTGATTGCAGTGATCGTCGCTGCAGCAGATGCCTTGAGCGCAGCCCGTCCAGGTGCTCGTAGTGAGTCTCTTGAAAGCTACATCAAGCGTCTTCATGATTTGGAAGAAATTGCTAACGGCTTTGAAGGAGTACAAACTAGCTTTGCCCTTCAAGCAGGACGTGAAATTCGTATCATGGTCAATCCAGGACAAATCAAGGACGACAAAGTCACAATCTTGGCTCACAAAGTTCGTGAGAAAATTGAAAACAATCTCGATTACCCAGGAAATATCAAGGTAACCGTGATTCGCGAGCTTCGTGCAGTAGATTATGCTAAATAAATAAGAAAGAGCAGTTGAAAAATTACTGCTTTTTTGTTACACTAGATAGAAAGACTGTAAAGGATAATCTGGCTTTTTGTCATTATTCTAGAGAAATGTTATTTCACAGACTGACTAAAGGAGACACAATGGCAGACCGAGGCTTACTAATCGTTTTTTCTGGTCCTTCAGGGGTTGGAAAAGGAACGGTTAGAAGAGAGATTTTTGAGAGTTCTGAAAACCAATTTCAATACTCTGTATCGATGACGACACGCGCACAACGTCCTGGAGAAGTGGACGGTGTTGACTATTTCTTCCGTACTCGCGAAGAGTTTGAAGAGCTGATTCGTCAAGGACAGATGTTGGAATACGCAGAATATGTCGGCAACTACTATGGCACTCCTCTGACCTATGTCAATGAAACCTTGGACAAGGGGATCGATGTTTTCCTTGAAATTGAAGTTCAAGGAGCTCTTCAAGTCAAGAAAAAGGTTCCAGATGCTGTCTTTATCTTCCTGACACCGCCAGATTTGGATGAATTACAAGACCGCTTGGTAGGTCGTGGAACAGATAGTGCAGAAGTGATTGCCCAACGAATCGAAAAAGCCAAGGAAGAAATTGCGCTTATGCGTGAGTATGATTATGCGATTGTCAACGATCAGGTGCCCCTAGCTGCTGAGCGTGTCAAACGTGTTATCGAAGCAGAGCACTTCCGTGTGGACCGTGTCATTGGTCACTATCAGGAGATGTTACCAAAATCTCCAACTACCCGATAAAATTTAGAAAATAGGTACAAGCAAATGATGTTAAAACCCTCTATTGATACCTTGCTCGACAAGGTTCCATCAAAATATTCACTCGTAATCTTGGAAGCAAAACGTGCCCACGAATTGGAAGCAGGTGCGCCAGCAACTCAAGGTTTCAAGTCTGAAAAATCAACTCTTCGCGCTTTAGAAGAAATCGAATCAGGAAACGTTACAATTCACCCAGATCCAGAAGGAAAACGTGAAGCGGTGCATCGCCGTATCGAAGAAGAAAAACGCCGCAAAGAAGAAGAAGAAAAGAAAATCAAAGAGCAAATCGCTAAAGAAAAAGAAGATGGTGAAAAGATTTAAGGTTGGGGGGACTCAATCTTATTTTTTCTATTGCAAGAATGTACTGACAAGGAGGAGGTGAGAAGATGGCTATAGCTAAGATTATCGTAGATGTGCCCTTGATGCAAACGGACCAGCCCTATAGTTACAGGATTCCTAAGGAATTTGAGGGAATGCTGGAAGTTGGGATGCGGGTTCATGTGCCTTTTGGTAAGGGCAATCGCCTGATTCAAGGGATTGTTCTTGGTTTGGAGTCCCAACCAGATGAAGAAGAGGCTAATCAAGATTTAAAAGATATTGTCGAGGTGTTGGATTTTTCTCCTATTCTCACGCAAGAACAACTCTGGCTTGCTGAGGAGTTACGCAAGTCCGTCTTCTCCTATAAAATCTCCATCCTCAAGGCTATGCTACCAGGATTTCTGAACTCCAGCTATGACAAGATTCTCTATCCTCTGGCAGGTCTGAGTCAGGAAGACCGAGAGCGCTTGTTTGGTTCAGAGGATTCGCTTGCCTTTTCTTCTCTGGATTTAGCTAAGCAAGCTGAAATGATGCGTTTGACTAGAAAAGGCCTGCTTGGTTTGGAGTATCAGGCAGTCGATCAAAAGAAGGTCAAGACCCAGTCCTGGTATGAGGTGAATCTGGCTCGATTAGAAGGTGTCGAGATTTCTGCACGCGCCAAGAAAAAGTTGGAATTGAGAGACTATTTGCTGTCTCATCCTGAGAGTGCTTCTTTGGCTAGTTTGCTAGAGTTCTATTCGCGGGAGCAAGTTAACTTCTTTGTGGAACAAGGTGCTGTTACCATAGTCCAAAAGGAAGTGCAACGCTCGGCTGCTTATTTTGAAGGAATTGAAGCAAGTCAGCCTTTGGAGTTGAATCCAGAGCAAAGACAGGCGCGTGATGCGGTTGTGAGTGCGATTGGTAGTCATCAGCCTCCCTTCCTCCTTCAAGGAATTACAGGAAGTGGGAAGACGGAGGTTTACTTGCAGATTATCCAAGGGGCCTTGGACAAGGGCAAGACAGCTATTTTGCTGGTGCCTGAGATTTCCTTGACTCCACAGATGACGGAGCGTTTTATTGCCCGTTTTGGTGAGAAAGTGGCCATCCTTCACTCAGGCCTGTCCAATGGTGAAAAGTATGACGAATGGCGCAAGGTTGAGCGTGGAGACGCTCAAGTTGTTGTTGGCGCCAGATCGGCTATCTTTGCTCCGCTGAAGAATCTAGGTGTTATGATTATCGATGAGGAGCACGAAGCGACTTATAAGCAGGACAGCAATCCCCGTTACCATGCAAGGGATGTAGCTGTTTTGAGGGCCCAGTACAATCAAGCTGCCCTGGTACTTGGTTCGGCAACTCCTAGTCTGGAAAGCCGGGCGCGAGCTGGAAAAGGCGTCTATCAACATTTACGTCTGACCCAACGGGCTAATCCTTTAGCTAGGATCCCTGAGGTTCAAGTGATTGATTTTCGGGACTATATCGGACAAAATGAGACGTCAAACTTTACGCCTCCCTTGCTAGAAGCTATTCAAGACCGTCTAGCTAAAAAAGAGCAGGTAGTCCTCATGCTCAATCGTCGTGGTTATTCTAGCTTTGTTATGTGTCGAGAGTGTGGGACCGTGGATACTTGTCCCAACTGTGACATTTCTCTCACCCTGCACATGGATACCAAGACCATGAACTGCCATTATTGTGGTTTTTCGAAGGACATTCCTCAGGTCTGTCCTAACTGTAAGAGCCGAAGTATTCGTTACTATGGGACAGGGACACAGAAGGCTTATGACGAGCTGGCAGAACTCTTTCCGCAGGCACGTATTTTGCGGATGGATGTGGACACGACTCGTAAGAAAGGTAGTCACCAAGCTCTTCTTGACCAGTTTGGGCGAGGAGAAGCAGATATTTTACTAGGTACTCAGATGATTGCCAAGGGATTGGATTTTCCAAATGTGACCCTAGTCGGAGTGCTCAATGCGGATACGGCCTTAAATCTGCCTGATTTCCGTTCTTCTGAGAGAACCTTCCAGCTCTTGACTCAGGTGGCAGGTCGTGCAGGTCGAGCTGAAAAAGCTGGTCAGGTCTTAATCCAGTCTTACAATCCTGAGCACTATGCTATTCGATTTGCCAAGGGTCAGGATTACGAAGGCTTTTATGCCTATGAAATGGGTATCAGACGACAACTTGGTTATCCGCCTTACTATTTCACCATTGGCATTACCCTTTCTCACAAGAAAGAAGAAGAGGTGGTCAAACGTGCCTATGAAGTTATGAACATTTTGCGGTCAGGTTTGTCTGAAACCAGTAACATTCTGGGCCCAACGCCCAAGCCCATTGCCCGTACCCACAACCTCTATCATTACCAGATTTTAATTAAATACCGTTTAGAAGATGAGCTGGGGCCGACCCTCAACCAGGTCTTGGCCTTGACTCAAGAACGGGAAAATAGTGAGCTCCGTCTCAGCATTGACCATGAGCCACAGCAATTTTTATAAGAAGGAGAAGATATGACAAAATTAATCTTTATGGGGACACCCGACTTTTCAGCAACAGTCTTAAAAGGACTTTTGACAGATGACCGTTACGAAATTCTAGCCGTTGTGACCCAGCCGGACCGCGCTGTCGGACGTAAAAAAGTGATCCAAGAAACCCCAGTTAAACAAGCTGCCAAGGAAGCAGGCCTTCCTATCTACCAACCTGAAAAATTATCTGGAAGTCCAGAGATGGAAACTATTATGCAGCTAGGAGCAGATGGAATTGTGACTGCTGCTTTTGGACAGTTTCTTCCAAGTAAACTCCTTGATAGCATGGATTTTGCTGTCAATGTTCACGCCTCCCTTCTTCCAAAACACCGAGGTGGTGCGCCTATCCATTATGCCTTGATTCAAGGGGATGAGGAAGCTGGTGTGACCATCATGGAAATGGTTAAGGAAATGGATGCAGGAGATATGATTTCTCGTCGTAGCATTCCTATCACAGATGAGGACAATGTCGGGACCTTGTTTGAGAAATTGGCGCTAGTTGGTCGTGATTTGCTTTTGGATACTTTACCAGCTTATATTGCTGGTGATATCAAACCTGCACCGCAGGATCCAAGTCAGGTTACTTTCTCGCCAAATATCAAACCAGAGGAAGAAAAGTTGGACTGGAATAAAAGCAATCGTCAACTCTTTAACCAAATCCGTGGGATGAACCCGTGGCCTGTTGCCCATACTTTCCTTAAGGGCGACCGCTTTAAGATTTATGAAGCCCTACCAGTAGAAGGTCAGGGCAATCCAGGTGAAATCCTTTCCATCGGTAAGAAAGAATTGATTGTCGCAACGGCAGAAGGAGCTTTATCCCTCAAACAAGTGCAACCAGCTGGTAAACCTAAGATGGACATTGCTTCCTTCCTAAACGGAGTTGGACGTACATTGACTGTAGGAGAACGATTTGGTGATTAAAGTAGAAACAGCTAGAAGTTTAGCCCTAGCAGTATTAGAGGATGTTTTTATTAATCAAGCATACTCAAATATCGCCTTAAATAAGCATCTCAAGGGAAGTCAACTTTCTGTAGCAGACAAGGGTTTGGTAACCGAGCTGGTCTATGGAACAGTAGCCCGTAAACTGACTCTGGAATGGTACCTATCCCACTTTATCGAAGACAGAGACCAGTTAGACAGTTGGCTTTATGTCCTTCTTCTTATGAGTGCTTACCAGCTCCGCTATCTGGATAAGATTCCAGACCATGCTGTGGTCAATGAAGCAGTGGAATTGGCCAAAGTCCGTAAAAAAGGCAGTGAAAAATTGGTCAACGCCGTCCTTCGCCGTATCTTGCGTGAAGGCTGGCCAGATATTGCTAGCATCAAACGAAAAAACAAGCGTGATTCCATTGCCTATTCTCTCCCAGTTTGGCTAGTTGCCAAGCTCAAGGAAGAATACGGAGAGGAGCGAGCGCAAGCTATTTTTGAAAGCCTTTTAGTGCGAAACAAGGCCAGCATTCGTGTAACAGACCTAGGACGAAAAGAGGAAATCCAAACCTTGTTGGAGGCTAGTGCTTCACCTTTGTCTGTTTCTGGTCTGGTTAAGGAGCAAGGCCACTTTGCGGGACATGACCTATTTTCAGAGGGGGCTATTACTATCCAAGACGAGTCTAGTCAGCTGGTTGCTCCGACGCTTGATTTAAAAGGGCATGAGCAGGTTCTAGATGCCTGTGCTGCTCCGGGTGGGAAAACAGCCCATATAGCTTCTTATCTCACGACAGGTCAGATTACGGCTCTGGACTTGTACGACCATAAGTTGGACTTAATCCAAGAAAATGCCCAACGTCTGGGTGTGGCAGACCGGGTTCAAACGCAAAAATTGGATGCCAGAAAGGTGCATGAGCTTTTTGGTCAGGATTCATTTGATAAGATTTTGGTAGATGCTCCCTGTTCAGGAATTGGTCTTCTGCGACGCAAACCAGACATTAAATACAATAAAGAAACGGCAGATTTCGCTTCCTTGCAGGAAATTCAGCTAGAAATATTAGGTAGTGTTTGTCAAACACTACGCAAAGGTGGTATAATAACTTATAGTACCTGTACTATTGTCTCAGAGGAGAACTTTCAAGTCGTACAGGCATTTTTAGAAAGTCATCCTGAATTTGAGCAGGTAACACTAGAACATGAATGTAAGGATATCATGAAAGACGGCTGTATCCTCATTACACCTGAATTGTATGGAAGTGATGGATTCTTCATCAGTCAATTTCGCAAGATATCGGATTAGGAAGGAACTAACACATGGAAATTTCATTATTAACAGATGTTGGTCAGAAACGAACAAATAACCAAGACTATGTCAACCACTATGTCAATAGAGCTGGACGTACTATGATTATCCTAGCTGATGGTATGGGAGGTCATCGCGCAGGGAATATCGCTAGTGAAATGGCGGTAACAGACCTAGGTGTAGCTTGGGTAGATACTCAAATCGATACAGTTAATGAAGTACGTGAATGGTTTGCTAACAACCTTGAGATTGAAAATCAAAAGATTAACCAATTGGGACAAGATGAAGCTTATAAAGGAATGGGAACAACCCTCGAGGCTGTTGCTATTATTGGCAATCAGGCTATCTATGCCCACATTGGGGATTCTCGTATCGGTTTGATTCGTGGAGAAGAATACCACCAGTTAACAAGCGACCATTCTTTGGTCAATGAATTGCTCAAGGCTGGTCAATTGACACCTGAAGAAGCAGCTAGCCACCCACAGAAAAATATTATTACCCAGTCAATTGGTCAAAAAGACGAAATTCAGCCTGATTTTGGAATGATTACCCTTGCGACAGGAGATTATCTCCTACTTAATAGCGACGGATTAACCAACATGATTTCAGGCAGTGAGATTTGTGATATTGTAACCAGTGATATTCCTTTGGCAGATAAAACAGCGACGCTCGTGCGTTTTGCTAACAATGCAGGAGGTTTAGACAATATTACGGTTGCCCTTGTTTCTATGAACGAGGAGGATGAAGAATGATCCAAATCGGCAAGATTTTTGCCGGGCGGTATCGGATTATCAAACAAATTGGTCGAGGAGGCATGGCAGATGTATACTTGGCCAAGGATTTGATTCTAGACGGGGAAGAAGTGGCAGTAAAGGTCCTGAGGACCAACTACCAAACAGATCCCATTGCAGTGGCTCGTTTTCAGCGTGAAGCGAGAGCCATGGCAGATCTGGACCATCCTCATATCGTTCGGATTACAGATATTGGTGAGGAAGACGGTCAACAGTACTTAGCTATGGAGTACGTAGCAGGACTTGACCTCAAGCGCTATATCAAGGAACATCACCCTCTTTCAAATGAAGAAGCGGTCCGAATCATGGGACAAATCCTCTTGGCTATGCGCTTAGCTCATACTAGAGGCATTGTTCACCGTGATTTGAAACCTCAAAATATCCTCTTGACACCAGATGGGACTGCCAAAGTCACAGATTTTGGGATTGCGGTAGCCTTTGCTGAGACGAGTCTGACTCAGACCAACTCTATGCTGGGCTCGGTTCATTACTTGTCACCAGAGCAGGCGCGTGGTTCTAAAGCGACTGTACAGAGTGATATCTATGCCATGGGGATCATCTTTTATGAGATGTTGACAGGACATATCCCTTACGATGGGGATAGTGCAGTGACCATCGCCCTCCAGCATTTCCAGAAACCATTGCCATCGGTTATAGCTGAGAATCCATCTGTGCCTCAGGCTTTAGAGAATGTTGTCATCAAGGCAACTGCCAAGAAATTGACAGATCGTTATCAGTCAGTTGCAGAGATGTATGTGGACTTGTCTAGTAGTTTGTCTTATAATCGTCGCAATGAGCCTAAACTGGTATTTAATGATACGACTAAGGCGGACACCAAGACTCTACCAAAGGTATCCCAGAGTACCTTGACCTCGATTCCTAAGGTGCAAACACAAAGTCCGAAGCCACAGGCTGCGAAGCCGAGTCAGCAGGTTTCAGAAGACAATTACGCAACCAAGCCTGTTAAGAAACGGAAATTTAGAGTTCGCTATATGATTTTGTTGGCCAGCATTGTATTGGTGGCAGCTTCTCTTATTTGGATATTATCCAGAACTCCTGCAACCATTCCCATTCCAGATGTGGCAGGTCAGACAGTGGCGGAAGCCAAGGAAACCCTCAAGAAAGCCAATTTTGAGATTGGCGAGGAGAAATCAGAGGCTAGTGAAAAGGTGGAAGAAGGGCGGATTATCCGTACAGATCCTGACGCTGGAACTGGTCGAAAAGAAGGAACGAAAATCAATTTGGTTGTCTCATCAGGTAAGCAATCTTTCCAATTGAGCAATTATATCGGCCGTAAATCGACCGATGTTATCGCAGAACTCAAGCAGAAGAAGGTACCTGAAAATCTCATCAAGATAGAGGAAGAAGAATCAAGCGAGAGTGAAGAAGGAACAGTTCTTAGACAGAGCCCGTCAGCTGGAACAACTTATGATTTGAGTAAGGCCTCAACAATTACTTTAACTATTGCTAAGAAAGTAACCAGCGTTGCTATGCCAAGTTATATAGGATCTAGTCTTGAATTTACTAAAAATAATCTCGTTCAAATTGTCGGTATTAAAGAAGCCAACATTGAAGTTGTAGAAGTTACCACAGCTCCTTCCGGAACTGCTGAAGGTACCGTTGTTGAACAGAGTCCAAGAGCGGGTGAAAAGGTAGATTTGAATAAGACACGCATCAAGATTTCAATTTACAAACCGAAAACACCGCCGTCAACATCATCATCAGCACCAGCCCAACGTGGAAACCAAGGTTCTACTACAACACCAAGTCAGGGGAACCAGCAAGGAAATCAACGAGGAGATACTCATTCTACTAATCAATCAAGTAGTGAGGGAAGCCACGAAAATTCACGTAATTAAATGAATCTTTGTCATGATTTCATGGCAAAGATTTTTTTTGACTCCAGATTTGTGATAGAATAGAGGAAGTTGATAAAAGGAGGAAAGTATGGAAGAATCAAGAGAATTAAATGCCGTCATCGATCTGATTATGTTAGCTGGAACCATTCTTCTCAAAAGTGGCTCAGAGATTCATCGTGTAGAAGATACCATGATTCGGATTGCGCATTCGCAGGGGATTGTGGATTGCAATGTTCTTGCCATGCCTGCTGCCATCTTTTTCTCCATTGAAAATACCAATATTTCGCGAATGAAACGCGTGACCTCATCTTCTTATAACATCGAAAAAGTCTGTGATGTGAACCAAATTTCTCGTCAGTTGGTAGGAGGAAATCTTGATTTAAAGACAGCCTTCAAGCAATTGAAGGCCTTGCAAGCCCAACCCCTTCCTTATACTAAGTTGCAGGTAACTTTGGCTGCAACCTTTAGTGCTCCTTTCTTTTCGATTATGTTTAGTGGAAATATCTACGACGCACTTGGGGCAGGAGTGGCTACCTTATTTGGTTTTGCCTTTTCCCTCTATGTAGAGAAGTTTATCCGAATTCCCTTTGTGACATCCTTTGCTGGAGCCTTTGTTTTTGGGATGATAGCCCAGTTTTGGGCTCGCTACACAGGCTTTCCTTCAACGGCAGATTTGATTATAGCTGGTGCGGTCATGCCGTTTGTACCAGGGATTGCCTTGACCAATGCGGTTCGTGATATTATGACCAACCACATAAACTCTGGTATGAGTAAGATGTTTGAATCCCTGCTCATTACCCTTGCTTTAGGGGCGGGAACTTCTGTCGCCTTGGTATTGATGAATTAATATGACACTAACAACCTTTTTATTACAAGCAGTAGCAAGTCTTCTTGCCATTATCACTTTTTTAATCGTACTCAATGTTCAACGTTCTATGCTCTTACCAGGAGGGATTTTGGGCATGGCTGTCTGGCTGATTTATCTCTTGCTCAAGGAACCGACCAATGTTATTGTGGCTACTTTTATTGCAGCCATTATCGGTTCTTGTATCAGCCAGATTTTAAGTATTCTTTATAAGACACCTGCTGTGGTCTTTATCTTAGCCATCTTGGCACCTCTAGTTCCGGGTTATCTTTCTTATCGGACAACTGCCTTTTTTGTGACGGGAGATTACAGTCACGCCATTGCCAGTGCAACCTTGGTTGTTATGCTGGCTTTGGTGATTTCCATTGGAATGGCTAGCGGAACAGTGATTCTCAGACTGTATTCTCACTTACGAAAACAGCATAAAAGTTAGATTCATAAGGGACTTGATTTGGTGAATCAAGTCTTTTTTCTCTCTTTTACTGCCATTTGTGATAAAATAGTATAGAACGATTTTTTACAATGAATGATAAAACAGAGGTAAATATGACAATCGGTATTGATAAGATTGGTTTTGCGACCAGTCAATATGTCTTGAAATTACAAGACTTAGCAGAAGCGAGGGGAATTGACCCTGAAAAATTAAGCAAAGGACTCTTACTCAAGGAATTGAGTATTGCGCCCCTAACTGAGGATATCGTGACCTTGGCGGCCAGTGCAAGTGACTCTATTTTAACTGAGCAAGAAAGACAAGAAATCGATATGGTCATTGTGGCGACTGAGTCAGGAATTGACCAGAGTAAAGCTGCGGCCGTCTTTGTGCATGGTTTGCTGGGAATCCAGCCTTTTGCTCGTAGTTTCGAGATTAAAGAAGCCTGCTATGGAGCGACAGCTGCCCTTCATTATGCCAAATTGCATGTGGAAAATTCTCCAGAGTCCAAGGTTTTGGTCATTGCCAGTGATATTGCCAAGTACGGTATTGAAACTCCAGGAGAACCAACTCAGGGTGCTGGCAGTGTGGCCATGTTAATTACACAAAATCCACGCATTATGGCCTTTAATAATGACAATGTGGCTCAGACTCGTGACATCATGGATTTCTGGCGTCCAAATTACTCAACAACTCCTTATGTAAATGGTGTCTATTCTACCCAACAATATTTGGATAGTTTGAAAACGACTTGGCTTGAATACCAAAAACGCTACCAGCTTACTTTGGATGATTTTGCGGCTGTTTGTTTCCACTTGCCTTACCCTAAATTAGCGCTAAAAGGCTTGAAAAAAATCATGGATAAGAGCCTGCCTCAAGAGAAAAAAGACCTCTTGCAAAAGCACTTTGACCAGTCTATTCTTTACAGTCAAAAGGTAGGGAATATCTATACAGGTTCCCTTTTCCTTGGACTTTTGTCTCTCTTGGAAAATACAGATAGCTTGAAGGCTGGCGATAAAATTGCCCTTTATAGTTACGGAAGTGGTGCTGTGGCTGAGTTCTTCAGTGGTGAATTGGTTGAAGGTTATGAAGCTTATCTGGATAAAGACCGCTTGAACAAGCTCAACCAACGAACTGCCCTGTCTGTTGCTGACTATGAAAAAGTCTTCTTTGAGGAAGTAGACTTAGATGAAACAAACTCTGCCCAGTTTGCTGGCTATGAAAATCAAGATTTTGCCTTGGTTGAAATTGTTGACCACCAACGCCGTTATAACAAGGTTGAAAAATAATGAAGATAAGTTGGAATGGATTTTCTAAAAAATCATACCAAGAGCGCCTCGAGTTGTTAAAAGCTCAGGCGCTCCTTAGTCCTGAAAAACAAACCAGTCTGGAGCAGGATGAACACATTAGCGTGACTGTCGCAGACCAGCTGAGTGAGAATGTAGTGGGAACTTTTTCTCTGCCTTATTCGCTGGTTCCAGAGGTCCTTGTCAACGGTCAGGAATACACAGTTCCCTATGTGACAGAAGAACCGTCCGTGGTTGCTGCGGCCAGCTATGCCAGTAAAATCATCAAGCGTGCAGGTGGCTTTACTGCTCAGGTTCATGAGCGCCGGATGATTGGGCAGGTAGCTCTTTATCAAGTTGCTAATCCTGAACAAGCGCAAGAGAAAATTGCCAGTAAGAAAGCCGAACTCTTGGAACTTGCCAATCAAGCCTATCCTTCTATAGTCAAACGTGGAGGTGGGGCGCGTGATTTGCATGTAGATCAGATTAAAGGTGAAACAGACTTCCTCGTCGTCTATCTTCATGTTGATACTCAAGAAGCCATGGGAGCCAATATGCTCAACACCATGTTGGAAGCCTTGAAACCAGTCTTAGAAGAACTCAGTCAGGGTCAGAGTCTTATGGGTATTCTGTCTAATTACGCGACCGATTCTCTGGTGACAGCAAGCTGTCGCATCGCCTTTCGCTACTTGAGTCGCCAAAAGGATCAAGGGCGAGAGATTGCGGAGAAAATAGCTTTGGCTAGTCAATTTGCACAGGCTGATCCTTATCGAGCTACTACCCACAATAAAGGGATTTTTAATGGTATTGATGCCATTTTGATTGCCACTGGTAATGACTGGCGTGCCATTGAGGCGGGAGCCCATGCCTTTGCCAGTCGAGATGGACATTACCAAGGTCTTAGCTCTTGGCGCCTAGACTTGGAAACAGAAGAATTGGTTGGTGAGATGACTCTGCCCATGCCTGTAGCGACCAAGGGTGGTTCTATCGGCCTCAACCCTCGTGTAGCCCTCAGTCATGAGCTACTGGGAAATCCTTCTGCCAAAGAATTAGCCCAGCTTATCGTTTCTATCGGTCTCGCCCAAAACTTTGCGGCCCTCAAAGCCTTGGTGAGTACAGGAATCCAGCAAGGCCACATGAAATTGCAGGCCAAATCCTTGGCACTCCTAGCAGGTGCCAGTGAGTCCGAGGTAGCTCCCTTAGTTGAGCGACTCATCGCAGATAAAACCTTTAACTTAGAGACAGCCCAGAGCTATCTCGAAAATTTAAGATCATAAAAAACTCAGACTGATCGGTCTGAGTTTTCTTGTGCTTATACTCTTCGAAAATCAAATTCAAACCACGTCAGCTTCGCCTTGCCGTACTCAAGTACAGCCTGTGGCTAGCTTCCTAGTTTGCTCTTTGATTTTCATTGAGTATTAAATACTTTTTCCAGGCAATAGAGTAACTGGTAAGAAGTAACCGGTTGTTGCGACTTCCTTGCCTTCGATCTTCTGTAAGAGAAGGTCAACAGTGAGTTGGGTAATCTCTTTCAAGGGTTGCTTGATAGTAGTCAATTGAGGGTAGTAATTCTCGATAAAGTAGGTTCCATCATAGCCGATGACCTTGAGCTCTTCAGGGACAGAAATGCCCAGCTCTTGAGCAATTTTAATGACCAAAATAGCTGTCAAATCATCTGAAGCAAAAATGGCATCTGGTTTTTGACGAGTCAAGATATTTTTGATTTCCATTTCTTTTCTGACAGGAGAAAAGTCACTGGAAACATTGATAATAGGTGCTTTGGGGAGAATAGATGCAAAACCAGCGTGGCGTAGTCCAGTTGGCGAATTGGAATTGTCATTACCTGTAATCATGATGATAGACTGGGCACCTGTCTTAACCAATGTCTGGGCTGCGAGAACCCCACCAGCGTAGTTGTCAGAGGAAACGACAGGAATGTCTGGCGATAGGTTTCGGTCAAAGGAAATAATTGGTGCTGTCACTCGATTGTAGTCTTCGATTCCCAAGTTGTGACTACCCGAAATGATGCCGTCCACCTGATTGGCTTCCAACATTTCGATGTATTCGCGTTCCTTCTCAGAATCGTGCTCACTGTTGCAGATGATGGTCTTGTAACCATTTTTGAAGAGTTGGTGCTCCAGCTTATCAATCAATTCTGCATAGAAAACGTTGGAAATATTGGGGAAAATCAGGCCGATTAACTTAGCTGATTTTCCTTGCAGACTACGAGCTAGGTTGTTGGGTTTATAGCCCAATTCCCGCATGGCTTCATTAACCTTTTGAATGGTTTTCTCTGATAAATAGCCTTTTTTATTGATAACCCGAGAAACGGTAGTAGGGCTGACGCCTGCAAGTTTGGCGACATCAGTTAGTTTTGCGACCATAATCTAATTCATAGTAAGTTCCAGTTGGGCTTCCAGATTTGATGAGGATCCCATTTTGGTCCGCATGTGGGAAGACACGACCAGAAAATACTTTTTCTCCTTTATTGATGAAAATTTCAAAGACAGAGTTATCGATGAAAATCGTAGCAGTAGTAGCTTGATTGTCGATTGGGCAAGAACGAGTCGTACCAAATTCTTGGGCGTATTGTTCACCAGCCTGGCTACGATCCACTGTCACTTGACCATTTACAAGGTCAAAGTTGATGGAAAGTCCCTTGCCTTCTTGATCAGCAAGTAGGACAATCTCGCTCTGGCTATTAGCTTCAAAGTTGAGTTCAAGTTCGTAAGTGTTCTTGGTTTGAGCACGGTTTGAGAAAGGTTCTTCAGAAGCACGAAGGTCCTTGATAGCTGCGACTGGGTATTGGTAGAGTTTGCCGTCTTTGATAGTGAGTTCCTTGACCAAAGAGAAGGTTCCTTGGTGGTCAAAACGGTCAGAAGGGTAAGAAACATCTGGCAAGCCAAGCCAGCTAACAGCTAGAGCACGTCCATCAGGAGCGTTGAAGGCTTGAGTTGCATAGGCTTCGAAACCATAGTCCATGTTTTGAAGTTGAGATACATCTACCATTTTAGCATTTTCAGGGTCAAAGGAAGCCCCAATCTTATACATATTTGGAAAGATATTATCGTAGTCTAGAACTTTCTTATCCAATCCTTGTGGGCAGTAGAGAAGGACAGGTTGCTCCCCTACAAAGACCAGATTTGGACATTCCATCATGTAGGCAGTGCAGTCGTTAGCAAAGTCAAGATCGCCAACAGCTTGCCAGTTTGTATAGTCGTTGTCAACAGCCTTGTAGAGACGAACGAAGCCTTTTTTCTCCAAATCCTGTCCTCCGACGATAGCATAATATTGACCTTTAAAATTAAAAATTTGCGGATCGCGGAAGTGGTCTGTAGAGTCTGCTGGCTGGTCGATTAAGATCTTGTCAATCTTCGTAATCTTTCCATCCTTGTCCATCAAAGCCCCAATCTGGTAAGGGTGACGGATCCAGTTTTCATCGCGAACATTTCCTGTATAAAATAGGAATAACTGATCGCCAAATTGCATAGCAGAACCAGAGTAGGCACCGTGGCTATCTAATGGAGTATCAGGCAAAACTTTGACACCAGTTTCTGTGAAGTGAACCAAGTCCTCACTTTCCAATTGAACCCAAGATTTCAAACCGTGGGCTGCACCAAAAGGAAAATTCTGGTAAAAGAGGATCCACTTGCCATCAAAGTAAGAAAAGCCATTTGGGTCGTTGAGAAGTCCTGTTTTTGGCTCAACATGGTAATGAGTATGCCATGGAGATTGTGCCATATTTTTCTTAATATTTTGAATTTCTTCTTGCGTCCAATCTTGATAAAGTCTGTAACGACGCTCAGTTGTCCATTCCATTCATTCATTCCTCCAAAAATCTTATCACTTTTAATAGTAACCGTTTTCGATAAAAAATGCAAGCCTTTTATGTTAAAAAAGAGAAAAAACTGTCAAACGTTTATCATAAAATAAATGCAGGAAATCGATCAAATTTTCACGAAAATGTGAAAGATAATGAAATGAAATCCTTTTTAAGCAAGGTTTCAAACTTATTTTTTCAAGTAATTCCTGATAAAACAGTCAAAAACAATCAATTTAAAGCGTATCCACCAAGTGGATAGAATATTTTTTCTGCAAAACGCTTGACATATTTCTAAAACATGATAAAATAAAAGTCGTAGGGCGGATAAAATCGCTTTCAAACAAGAACAAAATTTTATATAAGGAGATTTTTGCAAATGAACAATCAGGAAATTGCAAAAAAAGTCATCGATGCCTTGGGCGGACGTGAAAATGTCAACAGTGTAGCTCACTGTGCGACTCGTCTACGTGTCATGGTTAAAGATGAAGAGAAAATCAATAAAGAAGTGATTGAGAACTTGGAAAAAGTTCAAGGTGCTTTCTTTAACTCAGGTCAATACCAAATCATCTTTGGTACAGGTACAGTTAACAAAATGTACGATGAAGTTGTTGCGCTTGGCTTGCCAACATCATCTAAAGCTGACATGAAAGCAGAAGCTGCTAAACAAGGGAACTGGTTCCAACGTGCTATCCGTACTTTCGGTGACGTTTTTGTTCCAATCATCCCAGTTATCGTAGCGACAGGTCTCTTTATGGGTGTGCGTGGTCTTTTCAACGCTCTTGAAATGCCACTTCCAGGTGACTTTGCAACTTACACTCAAATCTTGACAGATACAGCCTTTATCATCTTGCCAGGTTTGGTTGTGTGGTCAACCTTCCGTGTATTTGGTGGAAATCCTGCCGTTGGTATCGTTCTTGGTATGATGCTTGTTTCTGGCTCACTTCCAAACGCTTGGGCAGTCGCTTCAGGTGGTGAAGTAACAGCTATGAACTTCTTTGGTTTCATCCCTGTTGTTGGTTTGCAAGGTTCTGTTCTTCCAGCCTTCATCATCGGGGTTGTCGGAGCTAAATTTGAAAAAGCTGTCCGCAAGGTTGTTCCAGATGTCATTGACCTCTTGGTAACACCATTCGTGACACTTTTGGTCATGTCTATCCTTGGGCTCTTTGTTATCGGACCAGTCTTCCACGTTGTTGAAAACTACATCCTTATTGGTACAAAAGCAATTCTTGGCTTGCCATTTGGTCTTGGTGGTTTCTTGATTGGTGGGGTTCACCAATTGATTGTCGTGTCAGGTGTGCACCACATCTTCAACTTGCTTGAAGTGCAATTGCTTGCTGCTGACCATGCTAATCCATTCAACGCGATCATCACTGCGGCTATGACAGCCCAAGGTGCTGCGACTGTTGCGGTTGGTGTTAAAACTAAAAATCCAAAACTGAAAACACTTGCTTTCCCAGCTGCTCTTTCTGCCTTCCTCGGTATTACAGAGCCTGCTATCTTCGGGGTGAACTTGCGTTTCCGTAAACCATTCTTCCTTTCATTGATTGCTGGTGCAATCGGTGGTGGATTGGCTTCAATCCTTGGACTTGCTGGTACTGGTAGTGGTATCACTATCATCCCTGGTACAATGCTTTATGCAGGTAATGGACAACTTCCACTATACCTTCTTATGGTAGCTGTATCATTTGCACTTGGTTTTGCTCTTACTTACATGTTTGGTTATGAGGATGAAAAAGAAGTTGCTACTGAAGTAGAGACAGAACGTTTGGTCCAAGAAGAAACAACTGGTAACATTCCAGCAGCTCTTCAAAATGAAACACTTGTAACTCCTATCGTTGGTGATGTTGTAGCTCTTGCTGATGTTAATGACCCTGTTTTTTCAAGTGGTGCTATGGGACAAGGTATCGCTGTGAAACCAAGTCAAGGTGTGGTCTATGCACCTGCTGATGCTGAAGTTTCAATTGCATTTCCAACAGGACACGCTTTTGGTTTGAAAACAACTGATGGTGCTGAAGTTTTGATCCACGTTGGTATTGACACTGTATCTATGAATGGTGAAGGTTTTGAAGCAAAAGTTGCCCAAGGTGATAAGGTTAAAGCTGGTGATGTTCTTGGAACATTTGACTCAAACAAAATCGCTGCAGCTGGACTTGATGATACAACAATGGTTATCGTTACAAATACAGCTGACTACGCTTCAGTAGCTCCAGTCGCAACAGGTTCAGTTGCTAAGGGGGATGCTGTTATTGAAGTGAAAATCTAATACTCTTCGAAAATCAAATTCAAACCATGTCAGCTTCGCCTTGCCGTAGATATATGTAACTGACTTTGTCAGTCTTATCTACAACCTCAAAGCATTGCTTTGAGCAACCTTCGGCTAGCTTCCTAGTTTGCTCTTTGATTTTCATTGAGTACAATATTCCCTCTCAAAATGAAAACGAACAAATGACATGTTTGTTCGTTTTTGCTTGAATGGTAAGATTTACAGAGGAAAATCTAAAAAATAGAGAAATTTAGCCTTTCGAAATATGCTATAATAAAGAAAATAAAAACAAGAGGTTTATCATGACAAAATTATATGGAAGCTTGGAAGCGGGCGGTACAAAGTTTGTCTGTGCTGTCGGTGATGAAAACTTTAACGTTGTAGAAAAAACACAATTTCCAACAACAACTCCAATCGAAACAATCGATAAAACAATCGAGTTCTTCTCGAAATTCGATAACCTTGCTGGTCTTGCAGTTGGTTCATTTGGTCCGATTGATATTGATAAAAACTCAAAAACTTATGGCTTTATCACAACGACTCCAAAACCAAACTGGGCAAATGTGGACTTGCTTGGTGCCCTTCGTCGCGCCCTAAACGTGCCAATGTACTTCACTACAGACGTAAACAGCTCTGCTTATGGTGAAGTGGTTGCCCGTAATAATGCTGGTGGCCGTATCGAAAACTTGGTTTACTACACAATCGGTACAGGTATCGGTGCAGGTGTCATCCAACGTGGTGAGTTTATCGGTGGTGTGGGTCACCCTGAAATGGGTCACTACTATGTTGCTAGACACCCAATGGATATTGAAAAAGAGTTTAAGGGTGTTTGTCCTTTCCATAAGGGATGTCTCGAAGGCTATGCAGCTGGTCCAAGTTTGGAAGCTCGTACAGGTGTTCGTGGGGAAAATATTGAACTCAACAACCCTGTTTGGGATGTTCAAGCCTACTATATCGCTCAAGCTGCGGTTAATGCGACAGTGACTTTCCGCCCAGACGTGATTGTCTTTGGTGGAGGGGTCATGGCACAACAACACATGCTGGATCGTGTCCGTGAGAAATTTACATCTCTTCTCAACGGCTACCTACCAGTACCAGATGTGCGTGATTACATTGTAACGCCCGCAGTAGCAGGAAATGGTTCTGCCACACTTGGGAACTTTGTTCTTGCAAAAGAAGTTTCAAAATAAAGCACAAAATCCGCTTGGGAAACCAAACGGATTTTTTATGTGTCAAAGCATTTGCCAGAAGAAGTCAATAATATAGGTCAGACCGTAGGTATAAACCACGAGAGTAAAGGGCTTGGTTAGAATGATGATGATCATATAGCGCTTGAAGCTCATCTTGGTCAGGGCAGCCAGCATACAGAGAAAGTCAGCTGGACTAATGGGCCAAATCATCATAAAGATAAAGAAACGGTCAAAACGATTGCCCTTATCCAACCAGCCGATATACTTGTCATAGGTGCGCTTGCTGACGACAGACTGGACAAAGGCAGCTCCATAGAGGCGCACCAGATAAAAGATAATGGCACAGCCAATGACAATGCCGATATAGTTGTAGATAGTCCCGATGATGTGCCCGTAGATAAAGACACCAGCCACCGATGTCAAGGCTCCTGGAATGATAGGGACGACTGTCTGTAAAATCTGTAAAAAGATAAAGAGAGGTGGCCCCCAGATACCTGCCTGCTGGATAAAGGCAGAGAGGGTTTCCTTAGACTGTAAAATCCCAGCCTGATAAGCCCAAATACAGAAAATCAAACTCCCAACCCCACCGACAATCGATGAGATGTTGATAACTTGCTGCAGAAGGGGAGAAACAGCTTTCATTTGTTTATCCTGTGACATGTAAACTCCTCATAGATAGTATAACTCTACTATACCATATTTTGGAGGAGAAAGGGGATTTGATTGTTTTTGGTATGGGAAGAGTGATGGATTTTGAGCTTAAACATGCTATAATAAAGGGAGCAGACAAGTAGCAAAGGAGAGAGTATGATACAGGTAAAACCAGAACTGGAGATAGAAAAACAACTGATCAACCAACTGGTGACTGGGGAAAGTCAATGGACTTACAGAGATGACCTTAAAACAGAAGAGCAATTATGGGAAAACTTCTTTGAAAAGCTAGCCCAGAACAATGTGGCTCTATTGGCAGATCATCCCCTGACAGAACAGGAAAAACGCCAGATAAAGAATCAACTGAACTTTGTTAGCTACTATGATGCGGCCAAGTGGTTGGTCGGCGAAAATGGCATTGCCAAGGTTGAGGTTCAAAGAGAAGATGCTAGTTTGGGGACTATCCGTTTATCCGTTATCTGGCGAGACAATATCGCAGCTGGTAAGTCTAGTTATGAGGTTGTCAACCAAGTCGAGAGAGATAAGATAAATCCTCAGGATCAAGACCGCAGGCTAGATGTGACCCTCTTGATCAATGGCCTTCCAATGATTCAGATCGAGCTTAAAAGTCCCCGAGTTGCTTTTTTAGATGCCTTTCATCAAATTAAGAAGTATGATAGGGAAGGCAAGTTCCGTGGCATTTACTCTAGCTTACAGATGTTTGTTGTGACCAACAAGGTAGATACACGCTATATCGCTGCAGCTAGGGAAAATAAACTCAACAAGCAATTTCTAACCAAGTGGGTGGATAAGGACAACCAACCTATAACGAGCTTGACCAGCTTTGCCCACGAAGTCCTTTCCATCCCTCGTGCCCACCAGATGGTCATGCAGTATTCTGTCCTTGATGATAGCAAGAAGGCTCTTATCCTTCTGCGCCCTTACCAGATCCATGCAATCGAAGCAGTGCAAGAAGCCTCTCGCCAGCAAGCATCAGGCTATGTTTGGCATACGACAGGTTCAGGTAAGACCCTGACTTCTTATAAGGTAGCTCGGAATCTCCTCCAGATTCCTTCCATCCAAAAGACGATTTTTGTCGTTGACCGAAGGGACTTGGACCAACAGACTACTTCGTCCTTTCTCTCTTATGCGACCAATGATGTCATTGATATTGATGAGACGGATAATACCCATGATTTGGTCAAGCGACTAGGAAGCAATGATAAGCGTGTGGTGGTAACGACCATCCAGAAAATTACCACCATGATGCGTAAGTTTGAGCAAGGTCTTTACCAACGAGATGCGGACAAAATCAAGGGTCTCCGAGTGGCCTTTGTCGTGGATGAATGCCACCGTGCCGTTACGCCACAAACACAAAAAGACATTAAGGCCTTTTTCCCACAGTCTCTCTGGTACGGTTTTACAGGCACACCTATCTTTAAGGAAAATAAACGCCAACAGGTCGGAGACCTTGCCCAGACCACCCAGCAACAGTACGGAGACCGTCTCCATGAGTATACGGTCAAGGAAGCTATCCATGACGGTGCTGTCTTAGGCTTTAAGGTGGATTATCGCAATACCCTCATCACGGATAAATCTGAAAATGACATACCAGATACTGTCTATGAGAATGAGGAGCATATGCTGGAAGTCTTGGATGCCATTATCAATAAATCCCGTCAACAGCTAGGCTTCCAAAAGGGAGTTGGTAAGACCTATAATGCTATCCTGACCGTCAAGTCAATCCCTCAAGCCCAAGCCTACTATGACCTCCTCAAACGGGTCAAGGCTGGGGAGACGAGAGTCAAGGTATCGGAAAGGGTCAAGCAGGTCCTTCCTGACTTTCCAAAGGCGACCATCACCTACTCGGTCACTGAAAATGAAGAAGAGTCAAGAGACAACCAAGACCACATGAAGCAGGTTTTAGAAGACTATAACCAAGAATTTGATACCCACTTTACCATGGCGGATCTCCGTGGCTTTAATACGGATGTCAATAACCGCCTAGCTCGAAAGCAGGACAAATACCTCTATCGCAAGGAGCAGTTGGACTTAGTCATCGTGGTCAATCGTCTCTTAACAGGATTTGATGCGCCTTGTTTATCGACCCTCTTTATCGATCGCAAGCCCATGCAACCGCAGGACTTGATTCAGGCTTTTAGCCGAACCAACCGTATTTTTGATAGCAGTAAGACCTATGGTCATATCATCACCTTCCAAAAGCCCCTAGCCTTTAAGGAGGCAGTAGATAATGCCCTCAAGCTCTACTCAAATGGTGGAGAAAACGAGGTCCTAGCTCCGAGTTGGGAAGAGGAAAAGAGAAACTTCTTGAGGAGTTGCAGTGATTTCCAAAATCTCATCACCGATGATTCTGAGGATGGACTCCAAATCGAGCAAATCTCTACACCTGAGTTGAGGAAACTAGCTAAAACCTATCAAGCCTTTGATAAATACCTAGCCTCTATCCGAGTGTATAAAGAGTATGATGAGGAAGAACTTTACAGTCAGACAGGACTTGATGGAGAAAAGTTGGAAAGGTATCTGGGACTTTATCGAAATGTCCTTGCAGAATTAAAAAGCCGAGTAGAGGATGGTGACGATGGAGAGCCCCTTGATATTCACTATGAACTGGAGTCTATCCAAGTGGATGAGATCAACTATGCCTATATCTTAACCTTAATTCAAAGTCTGATCGAGCAAGGTCAAAGTCAAGAAAAGAACCTAAGCACTCAAGATAAGGAAGCGGTGGATAACTATATTCAGAGTCTTGAGAAGACCAATCCAAATCTTGCCCAGATTATCACGGAACTATGGAAGGAAGTACAGAACAAGCCTGAAAGCTATCGTGGTCAGTCTATTGCAAATATTTTGGATCAGATGATTGAGGCTGTCATTCAACAACATATCCAAGTCTTTAGTAAGCGCTGGTATGTCGGTGAGGATGAACTCCGTTACTATGTCGAACACTATCGTAAGGGAGCTAAAAAACAACTAGGAGAAAGCCAGCTGACCAAGAGCCAGCGCTATCAGGACTATAAGCTAGAGGTGGCGGATGCCCTCAATCCTCTCCTCTATAAAAAACAAATCAAGGAAGCCTATACCCAACTGGTAGAGGAAATCATTGAGCCATTGAGGGTTGGGAGATAGTCCTTCGAGACTTAGAATAGATCTCTTTCCTAAAGTTTACATGCATTCTAGGTTTAGAATAAGCATGATTCCATAAATTTAGAAGTATTCTAAGCTTCGAATAGCTTATCTACGAAAGTTTTGAGGTCTTCGAACTTTCGAATAGCTGTATTTCCTAAAGTTTATATGTATTCTAAAGCTCGAAAAGGTAAAATCTAAAAATAGTAAGAGTCTCTATCTGATGGACGAAATGAATATCTAGTCAGATAGGGATTTTTTAATTTGCAAATGTCTGATTTGTTCTGAAAAGTACATTTTAGATGGAAATAATGACAGTTGAGCGGATGAAGGTAAAAATAGTTTGGGAAACTGTTAGAATGAATGTATCAACTTAAAGGAGAAAAATCGATGAAGAAAGTTAAAGATGATGAGGAGAGTATGCTATCGACACTTCCTTTATGGGGGCTTCTATTTTTGATCTGTGCATTGTTTCAAGTCTTTGTATTTAAGGATAGACCTTTGATTCAACCTCCTAGACAAGGAAGCATTGTAAAAACAGATCAAGAACAGGTCTATCTTCCAGAACTAATCCAGTCTTGGTTTGATAAAGAAAAAACAAAATGATTCGTTAGATAGAAAGGATATCATCATGACAAAAACATACGCTATTCGCCCACTTAGTTACAGCAACTTTACCAACCGTGAGTTTGAAAGCCTGATGATGGATACTCATCAAAGTTTGGCAACTTTTTCTAAGGCAAACAAGGATGAGGGCATGTATGCCAAACATTTGGAACCCTTCAAAACCAAGCTGGATGATTTTCAAGCTCAACTTGCGGCGGTGGAAACGAAAGAGTCTAGCAATCTGACAGAAGTCGATCGCAATCGTGATAGTGCCTTGGTCGGTCTCTTTACCCTTCATAGAGGATTTGCTAAGATTAAGGATGCCAAGCTCAAAGAAGCTCATGAAACTCTGAAACCAGTCTTTGCCAAGTACAAGGACATCACTAAGCACAGCAATGATGTGGAGACGGCAGAAATCAAGAGCCTACTCAAAACGCTTAGTGAAACACCCTATCATGAGGCAGTTACCAGTCTAGGACTGACCCCTATGCTGACGGCTGTGGTCAATGCTCAAGAAGAATATGACCAAGTGGAAAGTAAGGCGCGTGCTCACAAGTCTGCCAAGGAAGTTGGCAAGACCAGACAACTCCGTACGGAACTTTCAACCAGCTACGACCTTTTTATGCGTTATACCGCCGCCAGTGCAGAAGCCTACCCTGAAAAGGAACACCTGACTCAACTCCTCAAGGAACTCAATAGCATCCGAGATAGCAAGCGCCGTCTCATCACTGGTAGCAAGAAAGATAAAAAGACTAAACCAGTAGAACCAGCCCAAGCAGCAGGATAAAGACAACCCCTTAGAAGCGGATTTCTAAGGGGGATTTTTGTGTATAAAAGCTTTATATACTCAGTAAGAATTGATATAATGGTATTGGTTTAAACATATAGTAATTATTCGGAGAGATAAATTAATGGAAAGAGAATATAAATTTCGGGCACTTACTTCAAATAAAGATGTTGAAATAAAGCCAGTAACACTAAAAGCGCTTGAGTTTGCGATTGACGAAAATTCAGAAGTTACCAATGTAGCTATTACTGGTAATTATGGAGCTGGGAAAAGTAGTATTGTTGATAGTTTTGAGTTAAAATGTAAAAATAAAAAATTCATCCATATTTCTTTGGGACAATATGATGAAGCGAAAAGTAGTGAAAAAAATGGGCTTGATAAGCGTGAAATCAATACAATTGAAGGGAAAATAATCAATCAATTGCTTCATCAAATAGATCCCAACAAAATAAGAAAATCTATTTTTAAAACTCTTGATACAGAATCACAGATTAGTCCCCTCAAGATTACAGTATATCTAGGTTTAATAATACTATTATCTTTGTATCTTTTTAATATTTCCTTATGGCATAGATTGGTTAAGAATTTTTCTTGGTTGTTTTGGACCACAAAGCCTATTATTTCCCTTATAGCTCTAGCGATTTTGTTTGTTTTAATTGTGCATGGAATTTTTCATTTATCTAAGCTACAAAGAGAGTTTGGTTTTATTAAGAAGTTATCTTTAAAAGCTAGCAAAATAGAAACTGATATTGAAATCTTCTCAAATGAAAGTTCAAGGATATCTTATTTTGATCGCTATTTAGATGATGTACTTTATTTATTTAAGCAATCAGAAGCAAATGTCATAGTATTTGAAGATATTGAACGTTTTAATAATTCTAAAATTTTTGAAAAATTGAAGGAATTAAATATAGTTATCAATAGAAAAAGAAAGATATGTGGCGACTCCAAGTTGGTATTTTTCTATCTTGTAAAGGATGATTTATTTGAATCACAAGAGAGAACAAAGTTCTTTGATTACATTATTCCTGTAGTTCCTGTAGTAACAGCTTCAAATTCACATGAAATACTAAAAGAATTGTTAACAGATATGGGGGAGTATGGTGGTTTTGATAAGAGATTTTTATTTAATATTTCTTTATATCTTGACGATATGAGATTAATTAATAATGTTTGTAATGAGTATCTAACCTATAAAGAGACATTAAATGTTTTAAAGTTAGATCAGGATAAGTTATTTTCAATGGTAGTATATAAAAATATTTTTCCTAAAGACTTTTCGCTATTACAAAGAAATCAAGGGTATCTGTTTGAATTGCTAAATTCAAAAGAAATGAGATTAGAAAAACGTAAGACTGAATTAAAAAGAGAAATTAAGTTATTAGAGACAAAAATAGTGAATGCTAAGGAAGAACAATTAAACGATGAAATTGAACTATATAGTACTATTTTAAAAATTCCAAATGGAAAACAAGTTATTAAAGTAAATGGTAAGTCTCAATCTCAGTTCACCTCGTACTCTGAATTTATTAAAGAATTACTTGATAAAGATAGTAAGATTGTTGTTTTTGATACTTTTTACAGTGCTTATAACAATTACAACTCTCAAGAAGTAACAATTGATTATATATTTCCTGCAAAAAATAGTCCAGAATTTCAAGAACGTTTAAACAATACTAAGAATAAAAAACTAATAGAAAAAATAAAGGAGGACATTAAAAAAATTCACGAGGAACTAGGAGCATTAGATAGTAAGAGATTGTCAGAACTTTATCAGTCTGCTACGGATATTGATGAGTTTAAAAGTGATTTTAGAAAAGAAATAAGAAATAATCCTCAATTTTCGATTATTTCTTTCCTGATTAGAAATTCTTATATTGACGAGAGTTATAAAGATTATTTAACTTATTTTTATGCGAATACTATAACAGTAATTGAGAAAGAATACTTAAGAAATGTTATTTCTGGACGCACTAATGATCCTGGAATTATTTTACACAACATGACCGAAATAATTGACCGTTTGGGAATAAATGATTTTAGATACCCGTATATATTGAATTATAGTCTGTTCAGATATTTATTAGTCCCATCAGATAGTTCTAGTTTTAAAAATGAATTGGAATTATTATTTCATCAAGAGGGATTTATTAAATTTATTATGGACTTTTATTTCAAAATATATAATTACAATCAAAATGGCCTTATAAATGATTTAGAAAGTGATAAAATATATCAGTCTCTTTTTGAAAACTGGATATCATATAACAGCAATTTATTTAATGAGTATTTAGAAACAGATAGTAAAAACTTTTTTCCGTTAAAGAATAATGTAGTTATTAAACTATTAAACTTAGTGGATACAATTTTTTTAGAGAATACACCACAAAGAACAAAGTATTTACTAATGAATTATCTAGATAATAATTTCGATATTTTGACTGGAGAATTTAAATACAATTTACCTATACTAACTGAGAATTTAAGAACTTTAAATATTAAATTTACTAATTTTTCTACCTACGGAACTAAGAACGAACGAATTCAAGAAGAGTTTGTTTTAATTGTGGACAGTATTTTTTGGAACAAGTTATATACTATTAATGAAAACAATATAAGATTCTTTATGAATTGGTACTCAGGATATACGGATGAACAATTTAAACATCAGAATTTTGAAATAATTAGTAGTAACAGTCTTTTTGAATCCTTGTTAGACTATTGTTTATCTTCTGATGAAGAATTTCTAAAGTATATTTTAATGTATATTGATCTATCAGAGGGAGAGATGCGTGATAAACCTGAGTATATTGAACAATTGTTAAATAATAATGTTGTATTTAATCATCAATTACCTCAGGAAAAGTTAGAAAGTGATGAATCTGACGAGCTAGATAATGATGAAAATATCAAAAACGTAACGTTAGCAGAAAAGATAATCGCTAGTATTCCAGAGTTTTATATAACTTATACTCAAGATAAATTCAATGACCTATCTAGTGAAAATCGAGAAATACTGGTTAACAACCTTGTGATTGCTCAAAAAGCAGAAGTAAATACTGAAATTGTTTTAGACTATTTTAGTCAAAATGAGGACGAGGATAATTTCTTGATAGATTTTATTAATCAAAATCCAAATTTTGAGTTTGATAAAGAGATTTATCTACGGTTCGATGATGAAGTGCAAGAAAAATTTGAAGAATATATAATACAATCAAAGAAATTACAAAAAAATATTCGAAAAAAAGTTCTTAATGCAACTGGGGATAGATATTATGAAAAATTTAGCGAAATAGGTATGAGTGAATCTCAGTTAGAAAACTTAACAGATGATAGGCTCATTGAATTCAATAGACTAAATCTTGAATTTTTCCGAAAAGAATATCCAAGCTCTCTAGCTAATTTTATTTGGAATAATATAAAGGATTATATAAATGATGAGAGGGATATTCGAGATGAAGAACAATTGCTAGAATTAATAGCAAGATACGATCTTAAAATGGAAGATGACATAAGAATAAGAATATTTCTTTTGAATAATCATTTTGATGACAGTAATTTTGAATATTTACTGCCCAAGAAGACATATGAAAAAGTTGAAAATGAACTTCAAGTTGAAATTCAGAGCATTGTTAAAAAATATATAAACCAATTTATAGAATTAGATGAAAATGAAATTAGCTTTTCATTGTATGAAGAAATTCTGAATGCGAATGATGTTTTGATTAAACATAAGAAAAAACTTTTTGAAAAATTAATTTATAATTCAGAAAATAGAATTAAACTGGATAAGCTTGCTTTTCTAGGTAAATATTTAGATTTATTAGAACTATCGGATATTATGCAAATCTTGAATAAACAAATTGATGATGCTATCTATGATGAATGGAAAGATGCCTTTGAAGAATTAAATGATAATGAAGGTAACGGAGGAAATGGTAATAGAAAAGCAAAGGTTTCGTATTCTGAATTTAACAAAAAGCTTCTTGATTACTTAAAGAAGAGGGAGTTGATTTCGGATAAGTCCAGACGCGAAGATTCTATATTACAGCTATTTGGATTTAGAAGTAAGCAGATTGAATTTAAAGACATTCTGGAGGAAAATAATGAGTAAAAATAGTATTCCTGCAGTAAGATTCTGCGATTTTAGTGATAACTGGGAAAGTAAAAAAATAGGTGATCTTGGCTCGGTTTCCATGAATAAGCGAATTTTCAAGGATGAAACTTCTGAAACTGGGGAGGTTCCATTTTATAAAATTGGTACTTTTGGTAGTGAACCAGATTCATTTATTACTCGTGAAAAATTTGAGGAGTATAAATCTAAATATCCATATCCTGAAATTGGAGATATTTTGATTTCTGCTTCAGGAAGTATCGGTAGGACGGTAGAATATCAAGGAGAGGAAGCCTATTTTCAAGATTCAAATATCGTCTGGCTAAAACATGATGAACGGTTGGATAATTCTTTTCTTAAGCAATTTTATTCAATAGTGAAATGGGAAGGAATTGAAGGAACTACTATCAAGCGATTGTACAATAAAAATATTTTAGAAACTCCAATTTCACTTCCCAGTCCAGCCGAACAATCCGCCATCGGTACCCTTTTCCGTACCCTCGACGACCTTCTGTCTAGCTACAAAGATAATCTTACCAACTACCAATCTCTTAAAGCGACCATGCTCTCCAAGATGTTTCCCAAAGCTGGACAGACAGTCCCTGAGATTCGTTTGGATGGATTCGAAGGTGAGTGGGAGCTTTGTGAAATTAATGATTTAGCTGATGACTTTCAAAGTGGTGGCACTCCAAAAACAAATGTTCAGGAATATTGGGATGGGGATATTCCTTGGATTCAGTCATCTGACTTAGGGATAAATTGTCTATTTGAGATTAAAGTTCAAAAAAGTATTTCTGAGAAAGGTTTGGAAAGTTCATCAGCCAAAATAATACCAAAAGATTCAATTGCGGTTGTTACGAGAGTTGGAGTTGGGAAGTTAGCGGTGATGCGTCATGAATACGCAACAAGTCAGGATTTTTTATCACTCTCAAATCTTAAATCCAATATAGAATTCACAGCATATTTGCTATATAGATTACTTCAAAAGGAAGTTAACCAACTTCAAGGGACATCAATAAAGGGTATTACTAAAGTGGAATTACTATCGAAAAAAGTACTTATCCCATCTCTCCCTGAACAACAAGCCATCGGTGCCTATTTTTCCACCCTCGATAACCTTATCAATTCTCACCACGAAAAAATTTCTCAGTTAGAAACACTGAAAAAGAAACTCTTGCAGGATATGTTTATTTAAGGAGGAATTATGTATAACTCTATTAAAGATTTAATTGAAAATTTAAAATTTGAAAAGAAAAGACTTCAAGATATCTTTAGTGAATTAGCTGATTATGAACAAGAATCATATAAGACTAGCTACCAACAAGTAGATGATTGGTTTTCTACCCTTATTGATTTGGTTAATAACGAACTAGATGATGAGTTTTTATCTGGTTATGTGACAGAAAAGTATAAAAAACTACGTGAGAATTGGTTAGGAAATATATTTAGTTGTCATGGTAGTGATGTTTATATGTATGAAACAAATTTACCTCAAATTTTAGAGAATTTTAAAGTAATTAAACTTTTCTCATTTATTTCGAAAGTTGATTCTACAACTGTTATAATAGGAGCTAATGGAGCGGGAAAATCAAGTCTTATTAATGAATTAAGGAAGAATAGTATTGATGAGATGTATGTTTTACCTGCTCAGAAACTATTATATTTTGTGTCTAATATTCATAATCGTAATAATATTGAACAAGAGAATTACATTCTCGATTTGAAAAAGACAAATATTAAATACGATACCATTAATTTGTATCCATCAAATATTGAAGAGAATTTTTCAAATACTTTTACTAACTTAATAACACTATTAGTAAAAGATGTTATGGTTGTGGCTACTTATAAATTCAGAGGACAAAACGATTCGTCATTATCTTTGTGGCAAAAATTAGAAAAAATATGGAATAAAATTAAACCAGAAATTAGTTTTGAAATTGATCCTATAAAGATAATTGTAAACGTTGAAAAAAATTACTCTAAATATAGTATAAATGGTCTTAGTGATGGAGAACGTTGTATTTTATTTTATATAGGCAGTGTTCTTCTAGCTCCAGAGAATAGCTATATTGTCGTTGACGAACCAGAAACATTTCTAAATGCTGCCGTCTATAATGAATTATGGGATTTGCTCATATCAGAGCGACCTGATTGTCAATTTATTTTTGCTTCACACAACATGGACTTTGTTCAATCTAGAACAAATGCAACCTATATATGGTGTAAGAATTTTGAAGCACCTTATGATTTGGATTATCAGGTGTTGGAAGAATCACAAGAAATACCATTACCATTATTAACTGAAGTATCTGGTGCAAAAAAGCCAATTTTGTTTTGCGAAGGAACTAAAAATAGTCTGGACTATCAAATATATTCCAAATTATTCAGTGAATTTTGTTTTGTCAAACCAGTTCAAGGGCATAAACAAGTTATTCAATACACAAAAGCTTACAATAAATTAGAGGAAACATATGGTAATAAAGCATACGGCATTATTGATTATGACTGGATGGATGAGGCAAGAATTGAAAGCTATAAAAAGAAAAATATTTTTGTGCTCCCTTTTAATGAGATAGAGATGCTTTTGGTAGATGAAGAAATGGTGAATTCTGTTCTATCTGATGATGAGGAAGATAAAAAACAAAAAATTAATAAGCTTCGAGACACTGTTATTGGTTTATGTACAACAAATAAAGATAAGATAATACGAATTGCCTTGAAAAAGAAACTTGATGAATTTATGGAAGGGAATTTGATAGAAACAAGAGAACCAACCGAGGATGAAGCACGGACATTTTTAGAAAATTTATCAGAAAAATTTGATATAACTGTAACATTAGAAAATATAACTAAAATGGTGGAAGATAGCATAGCTTCTTTAGATTTTTCGAAAATTTTAAAGATTTGTAACTTGAAAAATGAAATAATTGGTTCCAAAGAAATTAAAGAAATAGTTTCTAACTTAAAAGAAAAAGCTTTAAGTAGTATTGCAATGAATAATGATTTACAGATTACATTACGTCATAAATATTTTGAAGAATTGGAAGCAAAACTATTGGACAAATCGTTAGATTTTTGAATTAATAAAAAAGAAAGAAACATTATGGAAACAACACAAACTTCCCAGTCGCTCTACCAAGCCCTGTGGAACTCAGCGGATGTTCTCCGCTCTAAGATGGATGCCAATGACTACAAGTCCTATCTTTTGGGCATGGTCTTTTATAAGTATCTGTCAGATAAGATGCTCTTTTTCGTGGCGGAGACTATGGAGGAGGGGAGTGAGAGTCTAGAGGCTGCCCTTGAAGTTTATCGCTCCTACTATGAGGATGCGGACACCCACGAGGATCTTCTTGCAGTGATGAAGGACGAACTCAACTATAGTATCAAGCCTGACTTGACTTTTACAGCTCTGGTAGCACGAGTCAATGAGGGGACTTTCCAGTTGGAAGATTTGGCTCAGGGTTTTCGAAATATTGAGCAGAGTGATGAACTCTATGAAAATCTCTTTGAAGATATTGACCTCTATTCCAAAAAGTTAGGGGCGACTCCGCAAAAGCAAAACCAAACGGTGGCGGCAGTCATGAAGGAGTTGGCTGTGCTAGATGTGGCTGGTCATGCTGGTGATATGCTGGGAGATGCCTATGAGTATCTAATTGGTCAGTTTGCGACTGACTCGGGTAAGAAGGCTGGTGAGTTCTATACACCTCAGCCTGTTGCCAAACTTATGACTCAGATTGCCTTTTTGGGCCGTGAGGATCAGTTAGGTTTTACCATCTATGATGCGACTATGGGATCAGGCTCTCTCTTGCTCAATGCCAAGAAATATTCTCATAAACCGCAGACAGTGGTCTACTTTGGTCAGGAGCTCAATACTTCGACCTATAACTTGGCTCGGATGAACATGATTCTACACGGTGTTCCTGTTGAAAATCAATTTCTCCACAATGCCGATACACTAGATGAAGACTGGCCGACTCAAGAACCGACTAACTTTGATGGTGTTCTCATGAACCCTCCATACTCAGCCAAGTGGTCTGCTAGTTCTGGCTTTATGGCGGATCCTCGTTTCTCTCCTTTTGGGAAACTGGCACCCCAATCCAAGGCTGACTTTGCCTTTCTCTTGCATGGTTACTACCATCTCAAGCAGGATAATGGAGTTATGGCTATCGTCCTTCCCCACGGAGTTCTTTTCCGTGGCAATGCGGAGGGAACCATTCGCAAGGCCTTGTTAGAAGAAGGAGCCATTGATACAGTTATCGGTCTACCAGCTAATATCTTCTTTAATACCAGCATTCCGACTACGGTTATCATTCTCAAAAAGAACCGTACCAATCGTGATGTATACTTTATTGATGCCTCTAAGGAGTTTGATAAGGGGAAAAACCAGAATATCATGACGGATGCTCATATCGAGAAAATTCTGGAAGCCTACAAGTCTCGTGAGGAGATTGACAAGTTTGCCCATCTGGCAAGCTATGAAGAAATCGTCGAAAATGACTATAACCTCAATATCCCTCGCTATGTAGATACCTTTGAGGAAGAAGAAGTCGAACCACTGACAGATATCGTCAGCAAGATTAACATGACAAATGATGAGATTGAAAAGCAAACCGCTTCCCTACTCGAAATGCTTGGTCAACTACACGGAACCACACCAGAAGCTGATGCTGAACTCAAAAAGTTTTTGAAAGAGTTTGAAGGGTGATGAGAGTAATTGATTCGCTCATTTTTAAGATATAATTTTGTTTCCATATTTCCGGGGAACTAGTAGAAAGTAAGGAGAAAGATGGAACAAACTAACCAAAAATCCCAGTGCCAGCAACTCTGGGCTAGAAACAAATACCTCGTTTTGAGTCATTCTAGCAATATTTACAATGAGATTCGTCAGTATCTCAAGAATGAAGAGGTGGAGGTAAGTCATGTTCAAGAACTGATCGATCGTGCCTGTCAAATCCCTGAGCATAGAGGTCAGGTTTGCAATGCCTTTCAGCATATTTGGGGCTATTTCAAAAAGAAAGCGACAGACTCTGAGCGCAAGGACTATATGCTCCTGCTGGATCGCTACCACTTTGGTCAGGCTTCTAAGGAAGACTTAATCGCTAAGACTCGAGATTTGCTTGATTGCTATCCCAATACCTACTTGCAACATTCGACTTTACTGAAAGGAGATTGTCATGAGACTTTGGCATGAGGCTTTGATTTCACAGCTTCCTCGTCCTCAACTCTTGGGACAGCATCGAGAGTGCTGTGCCCTCCGTGGCAATGGCTGGGGCAGAAAGCATGCGACGGTGGACTACGTCTTTACTTACTCGTCCTATCGTCTCTATGCCTATCATCGCTTGATCATGGAGGAGATGACTAACCGAGGCTATAAGGTTAGTCCAGAGTGGATGGATAAAAACTATCGTGGTAAGATTTGTCCTTCTTATGAGGATTTACCTGAGGAGACTTTGACGAGACCTATTTACAAGGAGCACGATGCTGCCTACTTTGAGGAGTGTCTGGACAATCTCCGAGAGAAGGGGATTGAGCTGGAGTAAACGTAAAGATTACAGCACTTTATAACTCTTCTTGTAATTTTTTCGAATAATAAAGATGAGACCTTTAGAGTTTTTCTAAGGTCTTCTTTTTATGAGTGTTCAGATTTACTTTTAATAACGTTTGAGTTATAATTAAATTAGAAAGAGGTTGCTTGGTGCATACGATTTACTTCTATAAGGACAAAAATGGAAACGAGCTAGTTTTGGATTATATGAGAGAATTGGCTAGTCAGAAAAGTAAAGATAGTCGCATTAAACTGAACAAACTAAACGACTATATTGAGTTGCTTAGTCAGCACGGGACTAGAGCAGGTGAACCCTATATGAAACACTTGGAAGATGAGATATGGGAACTAAGACCTTTGAGAAATCGAATTTTATTTATAGCGTGGCTTGATGGTAGTTTTGTTCTTTTACATCATTTTGTCAAAAAGACTCAGAAAACTCCTAGAAGAGAAATTGAAAAAGCCAAGCGTGAACTGAAGGACTTAAAAGAAAGAGGGTTGAGTAATGAAGAATAGTGCCATTGGAAGTAATTGGAAGGATGTCCGAACAGAACTCTTTACCAAGGAAGAAATTCTTGAAAGTGATATGAGAGTGGCTATCATGGGTGAGTTGATTGAAGCTAGACATGAGCAAGGAATCAGTCAGAAAAAGCTAGAAGAACTTAGTGGAGTAAGCCAGCCTGTCATAGCTAGAATGGAAACAGGCAAGACAAGTCCTCAGTTGGACACAGTCTTAAAAGTCCTAGCTAGTCTAGGAAAGACACTAGCAGTCGTCCCACTTGAACAGGGGAAAAGTTGAGTGGTAGAAGTTGGAAAGCTTCAACAAATTTAACAGTTATAGTACCTCAATTTTATAATTTTAGAAAATCAAACATTTTTTAAATTAAGTGCGAACGAAGTGAGCTTTTAGCAGATATTTCCCGCTATAGTGGTATTCTAGATAATAATTTATTATTATCTAGAACGGAATTTTTGAGACATTCTGGCTCAAAAATTAGGGATGAAATTACGAAGTAAGTTGCTCCCGTCCGCACTTTTCAGGGAAATATCAGAATTACAAAAGAAAAATCAACCTATAGTCTTTTCTAATAACAAGCCATAGTCACTTATAAGAATTACTAATAACGCGTTTGAGTATTCTAACTAGAATATGGCTTTGAAACAAGCTACACAAAGGATTTGAGGCATTTGTCTCAAGTCTTTTTCTTTTGTTTAAAATAGAGATATAGTTTCAAACTATATCAAAGCCTAATTTTTTACAATTATACAGATGATTTCTTTTCTGTTAAGATAGTTTCAACAACAAATTTTGGAGGACACATCATGTCAACTACAATCATCGGTTTCCCTCGTTTGGGCGAATTCCGCGAATTAAAATTTACAACTGAAAAATACTTTAGAAAAGAAATCTCAGAAGAAGAACTCTTGGCAGCCGCAAAAGACTTGCGTGCTAAACACTGGAACATTGTCAAAGAAAAAGGCATCACTGAAATTCCATCAAATGACTTTTCTCACTATGACAACTTTCTAGATGCAGCTTTCCTCTTCAACGTGGTACCTGCTTCAGTTCAAAACTTGGACTTGTCTGACCTTGAGCGCTACTTCGCTTTGGGTCGTGGTTACCAAGGAGAAAAAGGAGACGTTCGCGCCCTTCCAATGAAGAAATGGTTCAACACCAACTACCACTACATCGTTCCTAAATTTGAAAAAGACACTCAAGTCAAACTTGCAGGTCACAAAATCTTTGATGAGTTCCAAGAAGCAAAAGAACTTGGATTGAACACTCGCCCAGTTCTTGTAGGTCCATTCACTTTCCTTCAATTGTCAGACTTTGAAGAAGGTGTGAAAGCAGAAGACTTCGTAGACAGCTTAGTGGCTGCTTACCAAGAAGTTTTTGCAAAATTGGCAGAACTTGGTGCGACTCGCATCCAACTCGACGAAGCGGCTCTTGTAAAAGACTTGACAGCTGAAGAAAAAGCCCTCTTCTTGAACCTCTACAACAAACTTTTGGCTGACAAAAAAGGTCTTGAAGTCTTGCTTCAAACTTACTTCGGAGACGTTCGTGACGTTTACGCTGACCTTGTAAACTTGCCAGTAGATGCTATCGGTCTTGACTTTGTTGAAGGTAAGAAAACTCTTGAATTGGTTAAAGGTGGCTTCCCAGCTGACAAGACTCTTTATGCAGGTATTGTCAATGGTAAAAACATCTGGCGTAACAACTACGAAAAGAGCTTGGCTGTTCTTGAGCAAATCCCAGCTGAAAATATTGTCTTGACAAGCTCATGCTCACTTCTTCATGTGCCATTTACAACTGCTAATGAAGAATTTGAACCAGCAATCTTGAACCACTTTGCCTTTGCAGTTGAAAAATTGGATGAGATTCGTGATTTGGATGCTATCCGCAATGGTCAAGGTGAAGAAGCACTTGCAGCCAACAAAGAACTCTTTGCGACTGAGCGTGTTGGTGAAAATGCTGAACTTCGTGCGCGTATCGCTGGCTTGACAGACGCAGACTACACTCGTTTGCCAGCCTTTGCAGAACGTGAAGCTATCCAAGAAGAAGCTTTCAAACTTCCGGCTCTTCCAACAACAACTATCGGTTCATTCCCTCAAACTAAAGAAGTTCGTGCTAAACGTTTGGCTTACCGTAAAGGTGAATTATCTCAAGAAGAGTACGACGCTTTCCTTGCTGAAACAATTGACGAATGGATCAAATGGCAAGAAGATATCGACTTTGATGTCCTTGTTCACGGTGAATTTGAGCGTAATGACATGGTTGAGTACTTCGGTCAAAACTTGTCAGGTTACCTCTTCTCTAAAAATGGTTGGGTACAATCATACGGTATGCGTGGAGTTAAACCACCAATCATCTGGGGTGATGTAACTCGTCTTAACCCTATCACTGTTAAATGGTCTAGCTATGCACAAAGCCGTACAAACAAACCTGTTAAAGGTATGTTGACTGGACCAGTAACTATTCTCAACTGGTCATTCCCACGTGAAGACATCTCTATCAAGGATTCTACTCTTCAAATCGCCCTTGCAATCAAGGATGAAGTGCTTGACCTTGAAGCTGCTGGTGTGAAAATCATCCAAATCGATGAGGCTGCTCTTCGTGAAAAATTGCCACTCCGTCGTAGCGACTGGTACGAAGACTACCTTGACTGGGCAATTCCTGCCTTCCGCTTGGTACACTCAACAGTAGCGCCAGATACTCAAATCCACACTCACATGTGTTACTCAGAATTTACAGATATCATCCCAGCTATCGACAACATGGATGCAGATGTTATTTCCTTTGAAGCTAGCCGTTCAAACCTTGAAATCTTGGACGAACTCAAAGCGAAAAACTTCCAAACAGAAGTGGGACCTGGGGTTTACGATATCCACTCACCTCGTGTGCCAAATGAAGGCGAAATCGACCACACAATCGAAGCCATCCTTGCTAAAGTGCCAAGCAAGAAAGTTTGGATCAACCCTGACTGTGGTTTGAAAACACGTGGTATTCCAGAAACAAAAGAAAGCTTGATCCGCCTTGTTGAAGCAGCTAAAGCTGCGCGTGAGAAATTGTAAGATAGGATTTCTCAAGAAGCGCTGTTTGGTCAATCTGCCTGTTTCACTTGGATTCTAGGAATCCAGCTAAGGAAAAAAATCAACTAGAAAAGGATAAGGACTATGTCACGCCAAACACCGTCACTCTCATTTGAAGTGTTCCCTCCCAACCCAGCAGTAGGCAACGATAAGATTATTGTAGCTCTTCAAAATATGCAGGAGTTGGCTCCCCACTTTATCAGTGTGACTGCCAGCAATAATAAATTTAATATCAAGGAAACGACGGTTCGTTTGGCTGACTTTATCCAAAATGACTTGACGATTCCGACTATTGCCCACTTGCCAGCCATCTATTTGACTAAGGACAAGGTGGCTGAAACCATTGCTGACTTGGACAAGGTTGGGGTACAGAAAATCTTGGCCTTGCGTGGGGATATTATCCCTGATGTGGAGCCGCAAAAGGATTTCCGCTATGCAACTGACTTGATTGAGTTCATCAAGGAACAAGCCCCTCACTTTGATATTGTTGGTGCTTGTTATCCAGAAGGCCATCCAGATTCACCAAATCAGATTTCAGATATTCAAAATCTTAAGAAGAAAGTGGATGCAGGTTGTTCGAGCCTTGTAACTCAGCTCTTCTTTGACAATGAGCGCTTCTATGATTTCCAAGACAAATGTACTTTGGCTGGGATTGATATTCCCATTCATGCAGGGATTATGCCAATTCTGAATCGAAATCAGGCTCTCCGTCTCTTGAAGACTTGTGAGAATATCCATCTTCCACGCAAATTTAAAGCCATCTTAGACAAGTATGAGCATGACCCTGAGTCGCTCAGAGCAGCAGGACTTGCCTATGCAGTGGACCAAATCGTGGACTTGGTAACTCAGGATGTTGCCGGTGTGCATCTCTACACCATGAACAATGCTGAAACAGCAAAATACATTCATCAAGCAACCCATGCCTTGTTTAATCACCAGTCTCTAGGATAATAAAAAGCAAACCATTCTTCTCAGCTGAGGGGAATGGTTCCTTTTTAATGGTAAAGACCGCACTTTTTAAGAAAAATATGATAAAATAGACTCTGTACGTACTTGATACAAAGATGAGGGTATTTAGGTTGTAGAAGTTTGTTTAAAGTTGATTATTTTTTAAACAAAATCTGATGATGTGTGTCTCAAAAAAAACGAACGGAGTGAGTATTTAAAAGATATTTCACGCTATCGTGGTATCCTAGAGAATAACTCTGTTATTTTCTAGGACGGAATTTTTTAGACTTCAGGCTAAAAAATTAGGGATGAAATTCCACTGGATTTCTAAAATCATCCACTGGATAATTTTACCTCCAGTCCGCACTATTTCAGGGAAATATCCAAAAGATACTTAATTGAATTTTGGCCTCATTTCTTAGGAAAAAAGATAAGCTTCCTAGCACTCATCGAGTGCGGTGTCACCTTCCTATTTTTCTACAGAAATGTTCGGCAAGCCGAACCGTCCAAAATATCTTGATCTTTGTAGGCAAGACGTATAATATTATCAATCCAAAGGGGATTAAAATGACAAAACAAGTGTTTCAAACGACTTTTGCGGGTCGTGAGTTAATCGTAGAGACTGGTCAGGTTGCTAAGCAAGCAAATGGCTCTGTTGTCGTGCGTTACGGTGAGTCAACTGTCTTGACTGCGGCCGTTATGTCTAAGAAAATGGCAACTGGGGATTTCTTCCCACTTCAAGTCAACTATGAAGAAAAAATGTATGCGGCTGGGAAGTTTCCTGGTGGCTTTATGAAACGTGAAGGACGTCCTTCAACAGATGCGACTTTGACAGCGCGTTTGATTGACCGTCCAATCCGTCCAATGTTTGCGGAAGGTTTCCGTAATGAAGTGCAAGTCATCAATACCGTGCTTTCTTATGATGAAAATGCCTCTGCACCAATGGCAGCTATGTTTGGTTCATCCTTGGCGCTTTCTATTTCAGAGATTCCATTTGACGGACCAATCGCTGGGGTACAGGTTGGCTATGTAGATGGTCAAATCATTATCAACCCTACGCAAGAACAAGCAGAGCAATCTCTCCTTGAATTGACAGTAGCTGGTACCAAACACGCCATCAACATGGTAGAGTCTGGTGCTAAAGAATTGTCAGAAGAAATCATGCTGGAAGCCCTCCTTAAAGGGCACGAAGCGGTCAAAGAATTGATTGCTTTCCAAGAAGAAATCGTTGCGGCTGTTGGTAAAGAAAAAGCAGAAGTAGAATTGCTTCATGTGGACGCTGAATTACAGGCTGAAATTATCGCAGCCTACAACAGCGACCTCCAAAAGGCAGTTCAAGTAGAAGAAAAATTGGCTCGTGAAGCTGCAACTCAAGCAGTCAAAGACCAAGTGACTGCTGTTTACGAAGAAAAATATGCAGATCACGAAGAATTTGACCGTATCATGCGTGATGTGGCTGAAATCTTGGAACAAATGGAACACGCGGAAGTGCGCCGTTTGATCACAGAAGACAAGGTGCGTCCTGACGGTCGTAAGGTTGATGAAATCCGTCCTTTGGATGCGGTTGTTGACTTCCTTCCTCGTGTGCACGGTTCGGGTCTCTTTACTCGTGGACAAACTCAAGCTCTTTCAGTCTTGACCTTGGCTCCGATGGGAGAAACTCAAATCATCGATGGTTTGGATCCAGAGTACAAGAAACGCTTTATGCACCACTATAACTTCCCTCAATACTCTGTAGGGGAAACTGGACGCTACGGTGCGCCAGGTCGTCGTGAAATTGGTCACGGTGCTCTTGGTGAACGTGCTCTTGCTCAAGTTTTGCCAAGCTTGGAGGAATTCCCATACGCTATCCGCCTGGTAGCTGAGGTCTTGGAATCAAACGGTTCTTCATCTCAAGCTTCTATCTGTGCGGGAACTCTTGCCCTTATGGCTGGTGGTGTGCCAATCAAGGCACCAGTAGCAGGGATTGCCATGGGTCTCATCTCAGATGGAAACAACTATACAGTCTTGACAGATATCCAAGGTTTGGAAGATCACTTTGGAGATATGGACTTTAAGGTTGCAGGTACTCGTGATGGGATTACAGCCCTTCAAATGGATATCAAGATCCAAGGGATTACTGCAGAAATCTTGACTGAGGCTCTTGCTCAAGCCAAGAAAGCACGTTTTGAAATCCTTGATGTGATTGAAGCAACCATTCCAGAAGTTCGTCCAGAATTGGCTCCAACTGCTCCGAAAATTGATACCATCAAAATTGATGTGGACAAGATTAAGATTGTCATCGGTAAGGGTGGAGAAACCATCGATAAGATTATCGCTGAAACCGGCGTTAAGATCGATATCGATGAAGAAGGAAATGTGTCTATCTACTCTAGTGACCAAGATGCCATTAACCGTGCTAAAGAAATTATTGCTGGTTTGGTTCGTGAAGCCAAAGTAGATGAAGTTTACCGTGCTAAAGTCGTTCGTATCGAGAAATTTGGTGCCTTTGTTAACCTCTTTGATAAGACAGATGCCCTTGTTCATATCTCTGAGATGGCTTGGACTCGTACCAATAATGTCGAAGACTTGGTAGCAATCGGGGATGAAGTTGATGTTAAGGTTATCAAGATTGATGAAAAAGGACGTGTGGATGCTTCTATGAAAGCCCTTCTTCCTCGTCCTCCAAAACCTGAACGTGATGAAAAAGGTGAAAAATCAGAGCGTCCTCACCGCCCACGTCATCACAAGGATCACAAACCTAAGAAAGAAATTACAGAAACACCAAAAGATTCAGAATAAGAAAAGGAGAAATGTATGGGATGGTGGCGCGAAACCATTGATATCGTAAAAGAGAATGATCCAGCGGCCCGCACCACTTTGGAGGTTTTGCTGACTTATCCAGGTGTCAAGGCTTTGGCGGCCCACCGTCTCTCGCATTTTCTCTGGAAGCATGGCTTCAAACTCCTGGCTCGTATGCACAGTCAGTTTTGGCGCTTTTGGACTCAGATTGAGATTCATCCAGGTGCCCAGATTGATTCAGGTGTCTTTATCGACCACGGTTCTGGCTTGGTGATTGGAGAGACGGCTATCGTTGAGACGGGAGTTCTCCTCTATCATGGGGTGACTCTTGGGGGAACAGGGAAAGACTGTGGCAAACGCCATCCAACCGTGCGAAAAGGAGCTTTAATATCCGCTCATGCCCAAGTCATTGGACCAGTGGAAATTGGTGAAAATGCCAAGGTCGGTGCAGCAGCAGTTGTCGTGGCAGACGTACCTAGTGATGTGACGGTTGTCGGTATTCCTGCTAAGATTGTCCGTGTACATGGTAAAAAGGATGAGCCGGTCATCCACGAAGTCGAAGAAAAACGAGAGTACTACGTCAATAAACTCGAGCATGCTAAAGATGCCAGTCACAGATCGTCTGGGTTGTAGAGGATACCTATATGATTCAAGCAAGAAACAAGTTAAGCCAAGAGGAGCTATCTGAGGCGAAAAAACTAATTAACTGTTGCCAAAACTATGACGGTACCTATCGTGATCCCTATCTTTCTAACATGCTTAATTTTGACCCAAACATGCCCGCCTTTTTCCTTTATTATGAAAAAGGCGAACTTGTTGGTCTCTTAACTGTCTATGCTGATGACCAAGATGTGGAAGTGACGATACTGGTTCATCCAGATCATCGCCATCAGGGAATTGCGCGTGCATTGTTTACTAGTTTTGAGAGAGAAACAGTTTCTTTTTCTATTCGTTCAGTCACTTTTCAGACAGAGCGTGTTTTTCTAGACCGCCATCCTGATTTTGTCAGCAACTGGGGACTGGTTGAGGATGAAGAGACAGAAACCTGGTTAGGTAAGGATAGAAGACCTTATCCGTTAGCAAATGTTTCCAATCTTGAAGTTTTGTTAGCTGATAGTTCGTATCAGGATCAAATTAGTCAATTAAAATTTCAGGCATTCTCAGAGGAACATGAATCTAGAGAAGTTGTGGATAGATATGTTGCTGAAGCTCTGAAAGATCCAGAAAGCCGCCTGTATATTTTATTAAAAGACGGTCAGGTTATTGGAACTTGCACGGTTGATTTATCGAGCGATACGAATTACTTCTACGGTTTAGCAATATCAGAACCTGAACGTGGGAAAGGCTATGGGAGCTACTTAGCAAAATTCCTTGTCAACCAACTAATTGAGCAAAATGATAAGAAATTTCAGATTGCAGTAGAAGATAGCAATGTAGGTGCCAAACGTTTGTATGAAAAAATTGGCTTTGTCAAACAGACTCAGGTGGTTTATCTGAATGAGAAAGGAGCAAGGGATTCCGAAGTGTAGAGGCATTCGGACTGAAATTCAATTGAACTCTCAGTGATGAGACTAACTGTTCTTGGATTTTAGCTTTCCTGATTATAATTTATGATTAAAATCTACGACACCATGTCTCGTGATTTGCGAGAATTTGTCCCGATTGAGGACGGCAAAGTAAAGATGTATGTTTGTGGGCCAACGGTGTACAACTATATCCACGTGGGAAATGCTCGTTCAACGGTGGCTTTTGATACCATTCGTCGTTATTTTGAGTACCGTGGGTACGAGGTTTCCTATATTTCCAATTTTACGGATGTGGATGATAAGATTATCAACCGTGCCAAGGAAGAGGGTATCACACCTCAGGAGGTTGCGGACAAGTATATCGCTGCCTTTCGTGAGGATGTGACGGCCTTGGGTGTCAAACCTGCGACTCGCCATCCACGTGTAGTCGAGTTTATGGCGGGCATCATCCGCTTTGTGGAAGATTTGATTGAAAAAGGTTTTGCTTATGAGAGCCAAGGAGATGTCTATTTCCGTGTGGAAAAATCCCACAACTATGCCAAGTTGGCTAATAAAACCTTGGAAGATTTGGAGCTGGGTGCTTCAGGTCGTACCGATGAAGAAACAGCTCGTAAGGAAAATCCTGTAGACTTTGCCCTCTGGAAATCTGCCAAATCAGGCGAGATTTCTTGGGACAGTCCTTGGGGACCTGGTCGTCCGGGCTGGCACATCGAGTGTTCAGTCATGTCGACAGAGATTTTGGGCGACACCATTGATATTCACGGTGGTGGAGCTGACCTAGAGTTTCCTCACCATACCAATGAAATTGCCCAGTCAGAAGCCAAAACAGGCAAGACCTTCGCCAACTACTGGATGCACAATGGCTTTGTCAATATTGATAATGTCAAGATGTCCAAGTCCTTGGGCAACTTTATCACTGTTCATGATGCCCTCAAAAACCTCGATGGCCAAGTGCTTCGATTCTTCTTTGCCACACAGCATTACCGTAAGCCAATCAACTTTACCGAAAAGGCAGTGCGTGACGCAGAGACAAATCTTAAGTATCTAAAGAACACTTATGAGCAACCATTTTCTGGGACTGTAGATGCTCAAGAGTTACAGACCTTTAAAGATAAGTTTGTTGCCGCTATGGATGAGGATTTCAACTCCGCAAACGGTATCACAGTTGTCTTTGAAATGGCCAAATGGATCAACTCTGGCAACTATGATGCAAGTGTTAAGGAAACTCTTGCGGCTATGTTGGAAGTCTTTGGAATCGTCTTTGTTGAGGAAGTTTTGGATGCAGAGATTGAAGACTTGATCCAAAAACGCCAAGAAGCGCGTGCCAATCGTGACTTTACGACAGCGGACCATATCCGTGACCAATTGGCTGCTCAAGGGATTAAGCTCCTTGACACCAAGGATGGAGTGAGGTGGACACGTGATTGATGTCAATCTCATTAACGGGATTGCGCTAGCCTTTGAAGGAGATGCGGTGTATTCTATGTATATTCGTCGTCACCTCATCCTCAAAGGCATGACCAAACCCAATAAACTCCACCAAGAAGCGACCAAGTATGTGTCGGCTAAAGCTCAGGCTCGCCTGATTTCTCTTATGTTGGAGGAGCATGTCCTGACGGAAAAAGAAGAAGAAATCTACAAACGTGGTCGCAATACCAATAGCCACACCAAGGCCAAAAATGCTGATGTGGTGACTTACCGTATGTCCACAGGTTTTGAAGCAGTGATGGGATATCTCCATATGACTGAAAATATGGAGCGCCTCGAAACCTTAATTTCTTGGTGCATCCAAAAAGTGGAGGGCTAGGACATGATGGCAAAAGAACTACAAGACTGGTTTCCTGAAGCTCAGATTTCAGACCAACCAGTAAAGAGAGAGGGCTATCTCACTCTCCCTTTAGCTTCTCAGCAGTGGATTTTGCTGGAGGAAGCTAGTCTTAGCGAACGTGAAAAACAACTGGTAGCTCTCTTAACCAAACAGGAGCAAACTATTTCGCTCAATCCTTGGTATCCTTATCTGATTGAGGGGAAGGGACAGGCGCCGAAAACTTTTAAAAAGATTCAGTTGGTTTATTGTCATCTTTCCTATTTTCAGCAGGAAAATCTAGCTTCTTGGCTGGATATGATGCGGACTCTTTTTCCCAACTGTCAGACGGTGATTCAGGTCGGAGCTCAGGATTATGTTTTCGTGCTTCAGCAAGACAAATACACATCTGTACGAGCTATTTTAAGTGATACGATTGAAGCGGTTGAGTATGACTTTGGACTTCGTCTCTCTATCATGTTAGGCCAGGTTTGGTCTCAGACGGGAAATCAGGCCCTATCAGACTTAATCAAATCTGAGCGCGATTTGTTCAAGACTTGGTGGCGTCAGGGTCACCAAGGTGTTCATACTTTTTCTCAGCTCTATCTTTGGAGTATGGGAGAAAGACTCGTGGACTTGAAGGCAATCAAGGAATGTCTACACCAGATGATTTTGGATCAAGACCAGATTCAGGAAATCATTCTCTCTCTTTGGGAAAATAGTGCTGTTTTAACAAAAACAGCCCAGCAACTCTATCTGCACCGCAATTCTCTCCAATACAAGATTGATAAGTGGGAAGAATTGACAGGGCTTCAATTGAAGGAATTGACTGATCTGACCCTGTGTTATCAGTTGATTTTACCAGATATTCTCTAAAGTTTTGTGCAAGTTGCACAGAACTTTTTTATTTTTTTGGTCATCTTGCCATAGAAATGTAAAGCGTTTTCATCTATAATAAAACTATCAAAAGACAAAAGGAGTTCACCTCATGGTAGAATTGAATCTTAAAAACATTTACAAAAAATATCCAAACAGCGAACACTACTCAGTTGAAGACTTCAACTTGGACATCAAAGACAAAGAATTTATCGTTTTCGTAGGTCCTTCAGGATGTGGTAAATCAACAACTCTTCGTATGATTGCTGGTCTTGAAGACATCACAGAAGGTACTGCATCTATCGATGGCGTGGTTGTTAACGATGTAGCTCCAAAAGACCGTGATATCGCCATGGTATTCCAAAACTACGCTCTTTACCCACACATGACGGTTTATGACAACATGGCTTTCGGTTTGAAATTGCGTAAATACAGCAAGGAAGACATCGACAAACGTGTGCAAGAAGCAGCAGCAATCCTTGGCTTGAAAGAATTCTTGGATCGTAAACCAGCTGACCTTTCAGGTGGTCAACGTCAACGTGTTGCCATGGGTCGTGCCATCGTCCGTGATGCAAAAGTGTTCTTGATGGACGAACCTTTGTCAAACTTGGATGCAAAACTTCGTGTATCAATGCGTGCTGAAATTGCGAAAATCCACCGTCGTATCGGAGCTACAACTATCTACGTAACTCACGACCAAACAGAAGCGATGACACTTGCAGACCGTATCGTTATCATGTCAGCAACTAAGAACCCTGCTGGTACAGGTACTATCGGACGTGTAGAACAAATCGGTACTCCTCAAGAAGTTTACAAAAACCCAGTTAACAAATTCGTTGCAGGATTCATTGGAAGCCCAGCTATGAACTTCATTAATGTGAAATTGGTTGGAAGCGAAATTGTTTCTGATGGTTTCCGTTTGAAAGTTCCAGAAGGAGCATTGAAAGTTCTTCGTGAAAAAGGCTACGAAGGTAAAGAATTGATCTTCGGTATTCGTCCAGAAGACGTGAATGCAGAACCTGCTTTCCTTGAAACATTCCCAGAATCAGTTGTCAAAGCTACTATCTCTGTATCAGAGTTGCTTGGTTCAGAATCTCACCTTTACTGCCAAGTTGGTAAAGATGAATTCGTTGCTAAAGTTGATGCTCGTGACTACTTGCAAACAGGTGCAACAGTTGAACTTGGATTTGACTTGAACAAAGCCCACTTCTTCGATGTAGAAACTGAAAAAACAGTTTACTAAGATAAATAAAACTCAAAACACTGCTAGAAATCTGGCAGTGTTTTTTGAGATTGCGTAGAAAAAACTCCTGGGAAATTCCAGGAGAGTATGAGTGGTTATTTAAACTTGAATCCTTCGTAAATAAGCTCTGTTTTTGGATTTTGTTTCTTAATCTGTTTGGCAAGTGACTTCATCATAGAAAGAGGACCACACATATAGACGCTTGCATGTTCGGGCACTTCTTCTTGCTCAAAATTAAGATAGCCGTCTTTCCTACTGTCTACTAGATGGAGTTCAAAATTAGGATTTTTCTGAGCATAGTCACGGAGCAAATCTAGATAGACTGCATTTTCATCTTCACGGAAGCTATAGTAGAAGTCAACCTGTTTATCTAAAATAGGATGTTCACGGATGTAAGAGATGAAGGGGGTTATTCCAATACCTCCAGCAATCCAAACCTGATTTTCACGTCCTTCTTCTATGATTATGTGTCCGTAAGCTCTATCTACGCTTACTTTGCTGCCGACTTGAAGATTGTCATAGATATTCTTGGTATGGTCACCTGAATTTTTAACAGTAAAGTAAAGAGTTTGACCATGACCTCCTGAGATAGAAAAGGGATGCGGAGCACTTTCAAAACCTTCTTGGAAAATCTGTAGGAAGGCAAATTGTCCTGATTGATAGCTGAAAGATCTGCTAAGATGGATTTGAATTTCTCTAGTATCGTGATTTAAGCGTTTGAGATTGGTAATTTTTCCTAGATAGGGGAAGCCAATCTTTTGATATAGAAAAATGATATAAAAACCAGCTAGCAAGCCTAAAAGGGCATAGCTACCAACAAGAAAACTTAGAAGATTAAATGTGATAAGACGATTGCCCATCATCATGTAGACATGAAAGAGTCCGAAAATATAAGCTAGATAAACCAGACGGTGAATCCATCGCCAGGCTTCGTATTGGATGTATTTGCCTAAATAGGCGACAAGGATGATGCTGACAAAGATATAGATGGCAAGGTTGCCAAACTGAGCAGCTAAGTGAGTGCCCCACAAACCACCCATACTAAAGTTATGAAAGATTAGTAGAATGATGGATAGAAAGGCTGTGAATTTGTGGACGGTGTAGACCTTCTCCAAACCGTGAAACCAGCTTTCTAGTAGGGGGAGACGAGTGGCTAGGATAAAAGTCAGAGATAGGCTTGTTAAAGCTAGTCCTGGAATCATGAATTGGGGAGAAGTGTTCATCCAAGTCAAAATAGTCAAGATAAAACTAGCCATGATAAAGAGTAGTCCTTTGATTGATTTCATAGAAAATTCCATTTCATTAAGATTTTGATTTGTTGTAAACAAATTTGTTACATTTTATCATAGAAAAAGTATGGTGTCAAATCTAGGTGTGTAAATTTCTGTTCCCATAAAAAAACTCTCCAATTGAACTGGAGAGTTGCTGTTTATTCTGCAGCTTGTTGCCAACGTTTTGCTAGCATATGAGACAGGCTAGAAATGGCTAGGTTAAAGCTGAAGTAGATGAGGGCAATCAGGATGTACAGACTGAAGACTTGCTCCGGTTCGAAATAACGGCCCATGAGAATTTGGCTGGCTCCAAAGAGTTCTTGTAGGGCGATAACAGAGTAGAGAAGACTGGTATCCTTAATCACGGTTACAAATTGAGAAATGATGGCTGGCAGCATTTTACGAATGGCTTGTGGGAGAATGATGTAGTAGAGGATTTGGGCTGAAGTGAAGCCTTGTGACATTCCTGCTTCGTACTGCCCCTTGTCTACGGCATTGAGACCACCTCGAATAATCTCAGCTAGGGCCGCTGATGTAAAGAGAGTGAAGGCAGTGATTCCTGCTGGTGTGGATTTCATTTTGAAAACTAAAAAGATGGTGAAAATCCAGAGGAGGTTGGGAACGTTACGCACAAACTCGATGTAAATGCTGGAGATGATTCGCAAGACAGGATTTTTCCCATTTCGCATAACTGCAAGTACCGTCCCGATCAGGGTGGAGAGGACGATGGCAATCAGAGAAATGTAGAGGGTCAAGCCAAATCCTTTAAAGATAAAGACTAGGTTATCTGGGGTCAAAACTTCTAAAATGGAATCCATAGTAACCTCCTAAAGTGAATAGGCTTTTTTGTTGGCTTGCTCCATCTTGCGACCAAACTGGGCAACAGGGAAGCATAGAGCAAAGTAGAGAAGGGCAGCACCTAGAAAGGCTGGGATGTAGTTTCCGTTAAGTGCTGACCAAGACTTGGTCACAAACATCAAGTCCACTCCAGAGATGATGGCAACTGTAGAGGTGTTCTTGATGAGGTTGACGATTTGGTTGGTCAAAGGAGGGAGAATGATACGAAAGGCCTGAGGCAAGATAATCAAGCGCATGGCACTGATATAGGTAAAACCTTGCGACAGGGCGGCCTCCATCTGACCGCTAGGAATAGACTGAATGCCTGAGCGAATAACCTCAGCGATATAGGCGCCGTGATAGAGTCCCACGCAGAGAACAGCCGTCCAATAAATCGGAATCATGATGGTGTGGTCACTGATAAGAGGTAGGCCGTAAAAAACGATTACAAACTGCACTAAGAGGGGAGTATTTTGGTAAAACTCGACAAAGATGCGAGCCAAAATTCTCAATATTGGACGTTTGCTGGTTGACATGGCTCCAAAGAAGATGCCTAAAACCATGGCGAGGATAAAGGATCCAATTGCTAGGGCAAGGGTGAAGAGGAAACCATTGAAAAATTGTCCAAAATCCTGAAAATAGGCTGTCCAAGATGATAAATCTGTCATGGGGTATCCTCCTTAATCTGCAGTATGGCTAGATGGTTTGAGCTTGTAACGGTCATAAAGTTTCTGCAAACTACCATCCTTGCTCCATTTAGTAACCAAGTTATCAAGATAATTGTTTAGCTCGGTATTTGATTTCTTGGTAACGATACCGTAGTCAGATGGCTTGAAACTATCATCTAGTAGTTCTGTCCGCTTACTGATGTAGCCAGATAGGATAGAACGGTCAACGGAAAAGGCATCGATACGGTGAGCGTGAAGGGAAGTAATCAATTCTGGGTAGGAACCAAGTTCGACGAATTTAAAGGTCAAGCCTTTCTTTTTACCCAGTTCAGTAATCAGGCGTTGGGTGATGGAACCTTGGGCAACTCCGATGGTTTTGCCGTTTAGGTCCTCAATCTTTTTGATTTTGGCAGACTTATTGACCAAAAATCCAGAAGCGTCTGTGTAGTAGGGACTGGTAAAGTTGTAGAGTTTTTTTCGTTCGTCTGTGATGGTAAAGGTTGCGATATCCATATCGACCTGTTCATTGTCTAGAAGGGGTCCACGGGTTTGTGCGGTAACAGGCACATAGCGAACCTTGACTTTGAGCTCATCAGCTACCATCCTGGCCAAGTCCGTTTCGATACCAGAATAGGTCCCTGTCTTGGGATCCTTGTAACCGAAATTGGGAACGTCTTGTTTCACACCAACAACCAGCTCGCCTCTCTTTTGAATGTCTGCGACACTGGTATCAGCCTGGACTGGTTTTGCAACAGCAAGGCCGAAAAGGCTAATCAATAATGCTGATAAAAAGAATTTCTTTTTCATAGGCGCCTCCTTATTTTACTTTGTCACTTTCGTGGTTGATGATTTTGCTGAGGAATTGTTGGGCACGAGGTTCGCTTGGATTGTCGAAAAAGTCATCAACATCTGTCGTATCTACCAAAACTTCTCCGTCAGCCATAAAGATGATGCGGTCAGCAACTTCACGGGCAAAGCCCATTTCATGAGTAACGACAATCATATTCATACCATCGTGGGCCAATTTTTGCATAACTGCCAGAACATCACCGATGGTTTCAGGGTCAAGGGCAGACGTTGGCTCATCAAAGAGGAGGAGTTCCGGATGCATAGCGAGGCCACGTGCAATGGCAATCCGTTGTTTTTGTCCGCCAGACAGCATGGCTGGATAAGAATCTTTCTTGTCCCACATATTTACAAATTCCAGATATTTTTGGGCTGTCTTTTCAGCTTCTTTTTTATCAATTCCTAGAACTTTTATGGGTGCGAGTGTTACGTTTTCTAACACTGTTTTGTGAGGGTAGAGGTTGAAATGCTGGAAAACCATGCCGACTTCCTTGCGAAGAGGTACCAAATCTTTCTGGCTGGCACCAGCAACTTGGTGCCCATTTACTAGAAGGCTTCCCTTGTCAACAGCCTCCAAACCATTGATGGTGCGGATAAGAGTGGATTTTCCAGAACCAGAAGGGCCTAGGAGGACAACAACTTGCCCTTTTTCAAAACGGAGATTGATGTCGCGGAGTGCGTGGTAGTCTCCGTAATATTTTTCGACGTGTTCAAATTCTACTAAAGCCATAAGGAATCTCCTTTGTGTTAGATTTTATAACATGATTCTACACCAAAAAATTTGTCTTGTCAAATCATATCTGAAAAAATTCACTAAAATTTTATAAAAAAGCAATCTGGATAGAGAAAAAGCCTAAATCATGTTATAATGAAACGATAGAATTCTTAGAAAGAGTGGATGTCTTTTTGATAACACCTACTTATGAATGGCAGTTTGCCCCGCAAGTAGAAGATGCGGATTTTACAAAGATAGCCAAGAAGGCTGGATTGGGTCCTGAGGTGGCTCGGTTACTATTTGAGAGAGGGATTCAGGACCAAGAGAGTCTGAAGAAGTTTTTAGAACCTTCCTTGGAGGACTTGCATGACCCTTATCTACTCCATGATATGGATAAGGCAGTGGGACGGATTCGTCAGGCTATTGAAGAAGGGGAAAATATCCTCATTTATGGAGATTACGATGCGGATGGCATGACTTCAGCTTCGATTGTGAAGGAAAGTTTGGAACAGCTTGGCGCTGAGTGCCGGGTTTATCTGCCCAATCGTTTTACTGATGGCTATGGTCCAAATGCTAGTGTTTATAAATACTTTATCGAGCAAGAAGGGATTTCCTTGATTGTGACGGTGGACAATGGAGTTGCGGGTCACGAAGCCATTGAACTGGCTCAGTCTATGGGAGTAGATGTCATTGTGACAGACCACCATTCCATACCTGAAACCTTACCAGATGCCTATGCTATTGTCCATCCTGAACATCCGGATGCGAACTATCCTTTCAAATATTTGGCTGGTTGCGGAGTGGCTTTCAAGCTGGCTTGTGCCCTGTTAGAAGAAGTACAAGTGGAATTGCTTGATTTGGTCGCTATTGGTACCATTGCTGATATGGTTAGTTTGACAGATGAGAATCGTATTTTGGTTCAATATGGTCTAGAAATGCTGGGGCATACTCAGCGCATTGGTTTACAAGAAATGCTGGATATGGCTGGGATTGCCGCTAATGAAGTAACAGAAGAAACGGTTGGTTTCCAGATTGCTCCTCGTTTGAATGCCTTGGGCCGTTTGGATGATCCCAATCCTGCCATTGATTTGCTGACTGGGTTTGATGATGAAGAAGCGCATGAGATTACTCTCATGATTCATCAGAAAAACGAAGAGCGCAAGGAAATCGTTCAGTCTATCTATGAAGAAGCTAAGACCATGGTGGACCCTGAGAAGAAGGTCCAAGTTTTGGCTAAGGAGGGCTGGAATCCTGGGGTTCTAGGAATCGTGGCTGGTCGTTTGTTGGAAGAACTAGGGCAGACAGTCATCGTTCTCAATATAGAGGACGGTCGTGCCAAGGGTAGTGCTCGTAGCGTGGAAGCGGTCGATATTTTTGAGGCTCTGGATCCTCATAGAGACCTCTTCATAGCCTTTGGTGGTCATGCTGGTGCGGCAGGAATGACGCTGGAAGTTGAGAAACTCTCAGATTTATCTCAGGTTTTGGAAGATTATGTCCGTGAAAAAGGAGCAGATGCTGCTGGCAAGAACAAGTTAAATCTAGATGAAGAGCTAGATTTGGAGACACTTAGCTTGGAAACGGTCAAAAGTTTTGAACGTTTGGCACCTTTTGGCATGGACAATCAGAAACCTATCTTTTATATCAAGGATTTTCAGGTCGAAAGTGCCCGTACTATGGGGGCAGGTAATGCCCATCTCAAGCTGAAAATTTCTAAAGGCGAGGCGAGTTTTGAGGTAGTGGCCTTTGGCCAAGGGAAAAGGGCGACTGAATTCTCACAGACCAAGCAATTGGAATTGGCAGTGACTCTCTCTGTCAACCAATGGAATGGCCAAACTGCCCTGCAGCTGATGATGGTGGATGCGCGTGTGGAGGGTGTTCAACTTTTTAATATCCGTGGGAAGAATGCAGTCTTGCCAGAAGGAGTTCCAGTCTTGGATTTTGCTGGAGAACTGCCAAATCTGGCGGATAGTGAAGCTGTTATCGTAAAAACCGTTCCTGAGGATATTACTCAGCTGAAGACCATTTTTCAGGAACAGAATTTCTCTGCGGTCTATTTCAAAAATGATATTGACAAGGCCTACTATCTAACAGGTTATGGGACTAGAGAGCAGTTTGCCAAATTGTACAAGACCATCTACCAGTTTCCAGAGTTTGATATTCGCTACAAGCTGAAAGACTTGGCTGCTTATCTCAATATTCAACAAATCTTGCTGGTCAAAATGATTCAAATATTTGAAGAATTAGGTTTTGTGGTAATCAAAGATGGGGTTATGACAGTCAATAAAGAAGCGCCAAAGAGAGAGATAGGAGAAAGTCAGATTTACCAAAATCTCAAACAAACCGTCAAAGACCAAGAAATGATGGCGCTGGGTACCGTGCAAGAAATTTATGACTTTTTAATGGAAAAAGAGTAGATCATAGGAAAGAGTTGGGAAACCAGCTCTTTTTTGAAAACAAATCTTCATTTTGAAAATCATCAAAAAAATGGTATAATGTTAGGAAAAGATTCGGCTAAAAGTAATAGTGCTTTTAGAATAAAAGGGAAAGTAACCCTATAATCAAGATAAACTAAGCTTTCGGAGGAAAAATGAGTAATATCAGTTTAACAACACTTGGTGGTGTGCGTGAAAATGGGAAAAATATGTATATCGCTGAAATCGATGGATCTATTTTCGTTTTGGATGCAGGTCTGAAATACCCTGAAAACGAACAACTAGGGGTGGACGTAGTTATTCCAAATATGGACTACCTTTTTGAAAATAGCGACCGTATCGCTGGCGTCTTCTTGACCCATGGACATGCAGATGCTATTGGTGCTCTGCCTTATCTCTTGGCTGAAGCCAAGGTACCTGTATTTGGCTCTGAGTTGACCATTGAGTTGGCAAAACTCTTTGTCAAAGGGAATGACACAGTTAAGAAATTTAATGATTTCCATGTCATTGATGAGGATACGGAGATAGATTTTGGAGGGACTGTGGTGTCCTTCTTCCGTACGACCCACTCTATCCCAGAAAGTCTGGGTGTTGTCTTGAAGACAGCTGAAGGTAGTATCGTTTATACAGGTGACTTCAAATTTGACCAGACAGCTAGTGAATCCTATGCGACAGACTTCGCTCGTTTGGCAGAAATCGGTCGTGATGGAGTTCTGGCTCTTCTTAGCGATTCAGCCAATGCAGATAGCAATATCCAAGTGGCTAGTGAAAGTGAAGTTGGGGATGAAATCACTCAAACCATTTCTGATTGGGATGGACGTATCATTGTTGCAGCAGTAGCCAGCAACCTCTCTCGTATCCAGCAGGTGTTTGACGCTGCGGATGAAACAGGTCGTCGTGTGGTTTTGACAGGATTCGATATTGAAAATATCGTCCGCACTGCTATTCGTCTTAAGAAATTGTCTCTAGCTAACGAGAGTCTTTTGATTAAGCCAAAAGATATGTCTCGCTTTGAAGACCATGAGTTGATTATCCTTGAGACAGGTCGTATGGGTGAGCCTATCAACGGTCTTCGCAAGATGTCGATTGGTCGCCACCGTTATGTGGAAATCAAGGACGGTGACTTAGTATATATCGTAACGACTCCGTCTATCGCCAAGGAAGCAGTCATGGCGCGTGTGGAAAATATGATTTATCAAGCTGGAGGGGTTGTCAAACTGATCACTCAAAGCTTGCGTGTGTCAGGGCACGGAAATGCGCGTGACTTGCAATTGATGATTAATCTCTTGCAACCTAAGTATCTCTTCCCAATTCAAGGGGAATATCGTGAGTTAGATGCTCATGCTAAGGCTGCTATGGCAGTTGGAATGTTGCCAGAACGCATTTTCATCCCTAAAAAGGGAACCAGCATGGCTTATGAGAATGGAGATTTTGTCCCAGCTGGAGCTGTTTCAGCAGGGGATGTCTTGATTGACGGGAATGCCATCGGTGATGTTGGAAATGTGGTTCTTCGTGACCGTAAGGTCTTGTCAGAGGATGGTATTTTCATCGTCGCAATTACCGTTAACCGTCGTGAGAAGAAAATTGTGGCCAAGGCTCGTGTTCATACGCGCGGATTTGTTTATCTCAAGAAGAGCCGCGATATTCTCCGTGAAAGTTCAGAATTGATTAACCAAACGGTAGAAGACTATCTTCAAGGAGATGACTTTGACTGGGCAGATCTTAAAGGGAAGGTTCGGGATAATTTGACTAAGTATCTCTTTGACCAGACTAAGCGTCGTCCAGCTATTTTACCAGTAGTCATGGAAGCAAAATAATTGTTGAAATAAATAGAGGGAAAGTCGAGTTTCGGCTTTTTCTTATAGAAAAATAGAGGAAAAAATTATGGCAGTAATGAAAATCGAGTATTACTCACAAGTTTTGGATATGGAGTGGGGAGTGAATGTCCTCTATCCTGATGCCAATCGAGTGGAAGAACCAGATTGTAAAGACATTCCAGTCTTGTACCTCTTGCACGGGATGTCTGGTAACCATAATAGCTGGCTCAAGCGGACCAACGTAGAACGCTTGCTTCGAGGAACCAATCTCATCGTCGTCATGCCCAATACCAGCAACGGTTGGTACACTGATACCCAGTATGGTTTTGACTATTACACAGCTCTAGCAGAGGAATTGCCACAGGTTTTGAAACGCTTCTTCCCTAATATGACCAGCAAGCGTGAAAAGACCTTTATCGCTGGTCTCTCTATGGGAGGCTACGGCTGCTTTAAACTGGCTCTTGCTACAAATCGTTTTTCTCATGCAGCTAGTTTTTCAGGTGCCCTTAGCTTTCAAGATTTTTCTCCTGAGAGCCAAGATTTGGGAACACCAGCTTATTGGAGAGGTGTTTTTGGAGAGATTAAAGACTGGACAACTAGTCCTTATTCTCTTGAAAGTCTGGCTAAAAAATCGGATAAAAAGACCAAGCTGTGGGCTTGGTGTGGCGAGCAGGATTTCTTGTATGAAGCCAATAATCTAGCAGTGAAAAATCTCAAAAAACTGGGATTTGATGTGACCTATAGCCATAGTGCTGGAACTCACGAATGGTACTACTGGGAAAAACAATTGGAACGGTTCTTAGCAACCCTACCAATCGATTTCAAATTAGAAGAGAGATTAAGCTAGTTTAGTTTGTATTACTCTTTCAATAACCATGTCTTCTATGGAATAGAAACTAAAATATGTTTTTACTAGACTTTCTAAACAAAAATAGTAGAATAGTAGTTAAATTCTATTATTGTTGGAAAGAGAGTAAGAGATGTATCGTTATCAAATTGGCATTCCCACATTAGAATATGATCAGTTTGTTAAAGAACATGAATTAGTCAATGTATTACAAAGTAGTGCTTGGGAAGAGGTTAAGTCTGATTGGCAACATGAAAAGTTTGGCGCCTACCGAGGAGATAAATTACTGGCTACAGCTAGTATTTTGATTAAAACTCTTCCTCTAGGCTATAGAATGTTTTATATCCCAAGAGGTCCTGTATTAGATTATAAGGATGCTGAACTCTTGAACTTTGTTCTTCAATCCATTAAGTCCTATGCTCGAAGCAAGAGAGCGATTTTTGTGATTTTTGACCCAAGTATTTGCCTATCGCAAAGTTCAATCAAGCATGAAAAAATAGAATATCCTGAAAATATGGCTATTATTGAAAATTTGCAAAGAATGGGAGTAAGGTGGTCAGGAAAGACCGATGGAATGGGAGATACCATTCAGCCTCGTATTCAGGCAAAAGTATACAAGGAAAATTTTATAGAAGATAAACTTTGCAAGTCAACAAAACAAGCTATTCGATCCGCTCGAAATAAGGGTGTAGAGATTCAGATTGGTAGAGATGAATTGTTAGAATCTTTCTCGTTTTTGATGAAAAAAACTGAGAAGCGAAAAGATATCCATTTGAGGAATGAAGCCTATTATAAAAAATTGTTAGATAATTTTAAGGACAAGGCCTACATTACGCTGGCTACTCTGGATATCGCTAAGCGTTTACGAGAATTAGAAGAACAGTTAGCGAAAAACTTAGCGTTGGAAGAGGCGTTTACTGAGTCGACTCGAACTTCAAAAGTAGAAGCCCAGAAGAAGGAAAAAGAGCGTTTGGTAGAAGAAAGAGATTTCTTGCAGAGATATCTGAATGAAGAAAAATCAAACATTCCTTTAGCAGCTACTTTGAGTTTGGAATTTGGTAATACCTCTGTTAATCTATATGCTGGTATGGATGATGCTTTTAAACGTTATAATGCACCAATTTTAACTTGGTATGAAACAGCTCGCTATGCCTTTGAGCGAGGTATGGTGTGGCAAAATTTAGGTGGTGTTGAAAACTCTCTCAATGGTGGACTTTACCATTTTAAGGAAAAATTTAATCCAACGATTGAAGAATACTTGGGTGAGTTTACAATGCCCACCCATCCTCTTTATTCTCTGTTAAGAATCGCTCTTGATTTTCGCAAGGCATTAAGAACAAAACATCATAGAAGGTAAGTACATGGCATTAATTACACTCACAAAAGAAGAATTTCAAGCTTATTCTGATCAGGTCTCTTCTCGTTCTTTTATGCAATCTGTCCAGATGGGGGACTTGTTAGAAAAAAGAGGGGCTCGAATTGTTTATCTTGCATTGAATCAAGAAGGAGAAATTCAAGTTGCAGCTCTGGTTTATAGCTTGCCCATGCTGGGTGGCCTACATATGGAGATCAATTCGGGGCCGATTTATACCCAACAAGATGCTCTCCCAGTTTTTTATGCGGAGTTAAAAGAATATGCCAAGCAAAATGGTGTATTAGAGTTGCTTGTAAAACCTTATGAAACTTATCAAACTTTTGATGGTGAAGGTAATCCAATAGATGCTGAGAAAAAAAGTATTATTCAAGATTTGACTGATTTAGGTTATCAATTTGATGGTTTAAAAACAGGTTACCCAGGTGGAGAACCGGATTGGTTATATTGTAAAGATTTGAATGAGCTAACTGAAAAGACCTTGCTTAACAGTTTTAGTAAAAAGGGGAAAGCTTTGGTGAAAAAGGCTGATACATTTGGTATTCAGTTGAAAAAATTAAATCGTGAAGAACTTTCAATTTTTAAAGATATAACAAAAACAACCTCTGAACGTCGAGAATATAGTGATAAAAGTTTAGAATATTATGAGCATTTTTATGACTCTTTTGGAGAAAAAGCCGAGTTTGTAATTGCTATTCTAAATTTAGGAGAATATATACAAAATTTAATACATAAGCAAAAAGAATTATCTGAAAAAATAGCTACCTCATTACTCTTATTAGAACAATATCCAGATTCTGCACAAAAGAAAAAAGAACACAAAGAGTTGGCTAGGCAGTATGAAAGCTTTGAAGTTCGAAAAGCAGAAGCACGAGAGTTGATTAAAAAATATGGAGAGAAAGATCTTGTCTTAGCAGGTAGTTTATTTATTTATATGCCTCAAGAAACGACCTATCTTTTTAGTGGTTCCTATACTGAGTTTAATAAATTTTATGCACCAGCTTTGCTTCAGAAATATGTTATGTTGGAAAGCATAAAACGTGGGATCCCTAAATACAACTTTCTAGGGATTCAAGGGATTTTTGATGGTAGTGATGGTGTTTTACGTTTTAAACAAAATTTTAATGGTTATATTGTACGTAAAGCAGGAACTTTCCGTTATTATCCATCTCCCCTAAAATATAAAGCTATTCAGTTACTCAAAAAAATATTAGGACGCTAAGATAAGAAAATTGGTCTTTAGCTTTCTTTTAGCTTCTTTTAGTAAAATAGTCTTTATTTTCTAGAAAGGTGGAGAGACATGCGCTGGCTTTTTCGTTTGATAGGGGCTTTCTTTTCTTTTGTGTGGCATTTGTTTTGGCGCCTGGTTTGGATTGTTTTGCTTTTATGCACTCTTGCTTTTGGATTTCTCTGGTATCTTAACGGAGATTTTCAAGGAGCGCTAAAGCAAGCAGAGCGGTCAGTAAAGATTGGTCAACAAAGTGTTGACCAATGGAAAAAAACAGGGCAACTGCCTAAGTTGAAGCAGACAGATAGCCATCAACACTCTGAAGGAAGGTGGCCACAGGCTTCTGCTCGTATTTACTTGGATCCCCAGATGGATTCACGCTTTCAAGAAGCTTATGTAGAAGCGATTCAGAATTGGAATCAAACGGGTGCTTTTAACTTTGAAATCGTGACTGAGGCCAGCAAGGCAGATATCTTGGCTACGGAGATGAATGACGGAGGTACTCCTGTGGCAGGAGAGGCGGAAAGTCAGACCAATCTCTTGACAGGGCAATTCTTATCCGTAACGGTGCGGTTGAATCATTATTATCTGTCCAATCCTGACTATGGCTATTCCTATGAGCGCATTGTCCATACGGCAGAACATGAGTTGGGGCATGCGATTGGCTTGGACCATACAGATGAGAAGTCTGTCATGCAACCTGCAGGTTCCTTTTATGGTATCCAGAAAGAGGATGTTGCAAGACTTCGAAAAATATATGAGACCAATGAGTAGGGGACTATCTTTCCCTACTTTTTTGCTATAATGGAACTATGAATAACTTGATTAAATCAAAACTAGAGCTCTTGCCAACCAGTCCTGGTTGCTACATTCACAAGGATAAAAACGGCACCATTATCTATGTAGGAAAGGCTAAAAATCTGCGTAACCGCGTGAGGTCTTATTTCCGTGGAAGTCATGATACCAAAACAGAGGCCTTGGTGTCTGAAATTGTGGATTTTGAATTTATCGTTACGGAGTCTAATATTGAGGCACTTCTCTTAGAAATCAACCTGATTAAGGAAAACAAGCCCAAGTACAATATCATGCTCAAGGATGATAAGTCTTATCCTTTCATCAAAATCACCAATGAACGCTATCCTCGTTTGATTATCACCCGTCAGGTCAAAAAAGACGGAGGTCTCTATTTTGGTCCCTATCCAGATGTGGGAGCAGCCAATGAAATCAAGCGACTGCTGGATCGGATTTTCCCTTTTCGCAAGTGTACCAATCCACCCTCTAAGGTCTGTTTTTACTACCATATCGGTCAATGTTTGGCCCACACCATCTGTAAGAAGGATGAGTCCTACTTCAAGTCTATGGCTCAGGAGGTTTCTGATTTCCTAAAAGGGCAGGATGACAAAATCATCGATGATCTCAAGGGTAAGATGGCATCCGCAGCACAAAGTATGGAATTTGAACGGGCAGCGGAATACCGTGACCTGATTCAGGCGATTGGGACTCTTAGGACCAAGCAACGGGTTATGGCCAAGGATCTCCAAAACCGTGACGTCTTTGGCTACTATGTCGACAAGGGCTGGATGTGTGTTCAGGTTTTCTTTGTTCGTCAGGGTAAGCTTATTGAGCGCGATGTCAATCTTTTCCCTTATTATAATGATCCGGATGAGGATTTCTTGACCTATGTGGGACAATTCTATCAAGAAAAATCTCACCTAGTTCCTAATGAGGTGCTGATTCCGCAGGATATTGACGAAGAAGCTGTAAAGGCTTTGGTAGACACCAAGATTCTCAAACCCCAGCGTGGAGAGAAAAAGCAACTGGTCAATCTGGCTATAAAGAATGCCCGAGTCAGCCTAGAGCAGAAATTCAACCTGCTGGAGAAATCTGTCGAAAAGACACAAGGAGCTATTGAAAATCTAGGACGTTTGCTCCAAATTCCGACTCCAGTTCGCATCGAGTCCTTCGATAACTCCAATATCATGGGTACCAGCCCTGTTTCGGCTATGGTAGTCTTTGTCAATGGCAAACCAAGTAAGAAGGATTACCGTAAGTATAAAATCAAAACCGTAGTCGGGCCAGACGACTATGCCAGTATGAGAGAAGTCATTCGCAGGCGCTATGGTCGAGTACAGCGTGACGGTTTGACTCCTCCAGATTTGATTGTGATTGATGGGGGACAAGGTCAAGTCAATATCGCCAAGCAAGTCATCCAAGAGGAACTGGGCTTGGATATCCCCATTGCAGGTCTGCAAAAGAATGATAAGCACCAAACCCATGAATTGCTCTTTGGAGATCCGCTTGAGGTGGTGGAGTTGTCTCGCAATTCTCAGGAATTTTTCCTTTTGCAACGCATTCAAGATGAGGTCCACCGCTTTGCCATTACTTTCCACCGCCAACTGCGCTCCAAAAATTCCTTTTCATCACAACTGGATGGAATTGAAGGGCTAGGACCTAAACGCAAGCAGAATCTCATGAAGCATTTCAAGTCTCTGGCCAAAATCAAGGAAGCCAGTGTGGATGAGATTGTCGAAGTTGGAGTGCCTAGAGCAGTAGCAGAGACTGTGCAAAGAAAATTGAACCCGCAGGAAGAAGTGGAATTAGCTCAAGTGGCGGAAGAAAGAGTAGATTACCAAACGGAAGGAAACCACAATGAAACATAAAATCGCAATTTTATCAGATATTCATGGAAATGCGACGGCTTTAGAAGCAGTGATTGCAGATGCTAAAACTCAAGGAGCCAGTGAATATTGGCTTATGGGAGATATTTTTCTTCCTGGTCCAGGTGCAAATGATTTGGTAGCCCTGCTAAAGGACCTTCCTATCACAGCAAGTGTTCGAGGTAATTGGGATGATTGTGTCCTTGAGGCCTTGGATGGTGAATATGGTTTGGAACATCCACAAGAAATCCAGTCAATGCGAATGACCCAGTTTTTGATGGAGCGAATGGATCCTGCAACGATTGTCTGGTTACGAAGCTTGCCTTTGCTGGAAAAGAAAGAGGTTGATGGGTTGCGCTTTTCTATCTCTCATAATTTACCTGACAAAAATTATGGGGGTGACTTGTTGGTTGGGAATGATACAGAAAAATTTGACCAACTGCTAGATGAGGAAACGGACGTGGCAGTCTATGGTCATGTCCACAAGCAGTTGCTTCGTTACGGCAGTCAAGGGCAACAAATCATCAATCCAGGGTCGATTGGCATGCCCTATTTTAATTGGGAGGCGTTAAAAAATCACCGTGCCCAGTATGCCGTGATAGAAGTTGAAGATGGGGAATTGGTAAATATCCTATTTCGTAAAGTTGCTTATGACTATGAAGCGGAGTTGGAGTTGGCCAAATTCAAGGGGCTTCCTTTTATCGAAATGTATGAAGAGCTACGACGAGAAGACAACTATCAGGGGCACAATCTGGAACTATTAGCAAGCTTAATAGAAAAGCATGGGTATGTAGAAGATGTGAAGAATTTCTTGGAGGCTATAAAGTCAGAATATAAGATAGACTAGTTTCTTTAAGTAACTGAAAATTAATTGGAACTGGATGAGGGGATTCCTGATTTAAATGATTTTCTTCATTCAGTTGCTTATCCTTGTTCCAGTTTGTCTCTACGAAAAATCTCTGCAACCTCTTTCAAATTATGGTAGAATGGAAGCAGTAGAATTAGAAAAGGAAATAGATTATGAAATTTCTTGAATTAAATAAAAAACGTCATGCGACTAAGCATTTCACTGATAAGCCAGTTGATCCAAAAGATGTGCGTACGGCTATCGAAATTGCAACCTTGGCGCCAAGCGCCCACAACAGCCAGCCTTGGAAATTTGTGGTCGTTCGGGAGAAAAATGCCGAACTAGCAAAATTGGCATACGGTTCAAACTTTGAACAGGTATCATCAGCACCTGTAACCATTGCCTTGTTTACAGATACGGACCTTGCCAAACGTGCCCGTAAAATTGCCCGAGTTGGTGGTGCTAACAATTTCTCAGAAGAACAACTACAATACTTCATGAAAAATTTGCCTGCTGAATTTGCCCGTTACAGTGAGCAACAAGTCAGCGACTACCTAGCCCTCAATGCAGGTTTGGTTGCTATGAACTTGGTTTTGGCTCTTACAGACCAAGGAATCGGATCAAATCTGATTCTTGGTTTTGACAAATCAAAAGTCAACGAAGTTTTGGAAATCGAAGACCGCTTCCGCCCAGAACTCTTGATTACAGTGGGTTACACAGACGAAAAATTAGAACCAAGCTACCGCTTGCCAGTAGATGAAATCATCGAGAAAAGATAGAAAGAAGAAAAAAATGACAACAATTGATTTTACAGCAGAAGTAGAAAAACGTAAAGAAGACCTCTTGGCTGACTTGTTTAGCCTTTTAGAAATCAACTCTGAACGTGATGACAGCAAGGTTGATGCTGAGCATCCATTTGGACCTGGGCCGGTAAAAGCTTTGGAGAAATTCCTTGAAATTGCAGACCGCGATGGCTACCCAACTAAAAATGTTGACAACTACGCAGGACATTTCGAGTTTGGTGATGGAGAAGAAGTTCTCGGAATCTTTGCCCACATGGACGTAGTGCCTGCTGGTAGCGGTTGGGACACAGACCCTTACACACCAACTATCAAAGACGGTCGTCTTTATGCGCGTGGAGCTTCTGACGATAAGGGTCCTACAACAGCTTGTTACTATGGTTTGAAAATCATCAAAGAATTGGGTCTTCCAACTTCTAAGAAAGTTCGTTTCATCGTCGGAACAGACGAAGAATCAGGTTGGGCAGATATGGACTACTACTTCGAGCACGTAGGACTTGCGAAGCCAGACTTCGGTTTCTCTCCAGACGCTGAATTCCCTATCATCAATGGTGAAAAAGGAAATATCACGGAATACCTCCACTTTGCAGGTGAAAATGCAGGTGTTGCCCGTCTTCACAGCTTCACAGGTGGTTTGCGTGAAAACATGGTTCCTGAATCAGCAACAGCAGTTGTTTCAGGTGACTTAGCTGACTTGCAAAGTAAACTAGATACTTTTGTTGCAGAACACAAACTCAGAGGAGAAATTCAAGAAGAAGCTGGCCAATACAAGGTGACGATCATTGGTAAATCAGCCCACGGTGCTATGCCTGCTTCAGGTGTCAATGGTGCAACTTACCTAGCTCTCTTCCTCAGTCAGTTTGACTTTGCAGGACCAGCTAAAGACTACCTTGACATCGCTGGTAAAATTCTCTTGAACGACCATGAGGGTGAAAATCTCAAGATTGCCCATGTGGATGAAAAGATGGGTGCCCTTTCTATGAATGCGGGTGTCTTCCGCTTCGATGAAGCAAGTGCTGATAATACCATTGCCCTTAATATCCGCTATCCAAAAGGAACAAGCCCAGAGCAAATCAAGTCAATCCTTGAAAACTTGTCAGTTGCTTCTGTTAGCCTTTCTGAGCACGGGCATACCCCTCACTATGTGCCAATGGAAGATCCACTTGTGCAAACCTTGTTGAATGTCTATGAAAAACAAACTGGCCTTAAAGGTCACGAGCAAGTTATCGGTGGTGGAACCTTTGGTCGTTTGCTCGAACGCGGAGTTGCCTACGGTGCCATGTTCCCAGACTCAATTGACACCATGCACCAAGCCAATGAATTTATCGCCTTGGACGATCTCTTCCGAGCTGCAGCAATCTATGCCGAAGCTATTTATGAATTGATCAAATAAAACGATAGAAGTCTGAGATTGTATGCTTAGACTTCTTTTTGGAGGGAAAGTAGATGTCTCAAATCGAAAGAATCAAGCAAGCCATTATGGCGGATCCGCAGAATGCTACCTATACAAAGCGTGGCATCGAGCCTCTCTTTGCAGCGCCAAAGACTGCTCGCATCAATATCATCGGTCAAGCGCCTGGTCTTAAAACCCAAGAAGCAGGCCTTTACTGGAAAGATAAGAGTGGTGACCGCTTGCGCGACTGGCTAGGTGTGGATGAAGATACCTTTTACAATTCAGGATATTTTGCTGTTCTGCCTATGGATTTCTACTTTCCAGGGCATGGCAAGTCAGGTGATTTACCACCGAGAACTGGCTTTGCTGAAAAATGGCATCCACAGCTCTTGCAAGAATTACCAGATATCCAATTGACCCTCTTGATTGGCCAATATGCCCAAGCCTACTATTTACAGGAGAAAGTCAGTGGCAAGGTGACAGAACGGGTAAAACATTACCAGAACTACTTGCCAACCTATTTTCCACTAGTTCACCCCTCGCCGCGAAATCAAATCTGGATGGCCAAAAATCCTTGGTTTGAGTCAGAAGTGGTGCCGGATTTGAAAAAAAGAATTAAAACCATTTTATAGTCAATGAAAATCAAAGAGCAAACTAGGAAGTCAGCCGCAGGCTGCTCAAAGTACAGCTTTGAGGTTGTGGATAGAACTGACGAAGTCAGTAACCATACCTACGGTAAGGCTACGCTGACGTGGTTTGAATTTGATTTTCGAAGAGTATTAGGAGAAAAAGAATGAAAGAAATAACCTTTGACGCATTTTACCAGCTTTACCAAAATGACCAACTTTCTCTAGTGGACGTGAGAGAAGTGGATGAGTTTGAAACTCTTCATTTAGAAGGTGCTCAGAATCTTCCTCTGAGTCAATTAGCCGATATCTATGATCAGTTGGACAAGGACCAGTTACATTATGTTATTTGTAAATCTGGAATGAGATCGGCGCGTGCTTGCCAATTCCTATCAGAACAAGGTTATGAGGTTATCAATGTACAAGGTGGCATGATGGCCTTTGAAGAACTTTAATACTCAATGAAAATCAAAGAGCAAACTAGGAAGCTAGCCGTAGACTGTACTTGAGTACGGCAAGGTGAAGTTGACGTGGTTTGAAGAGATTTTCGAAGAGTATAAACATTAGAATTTTCTCCTACTTGGCGTGAACTGGGTAGGAGAATTTTATTTTTAGACAATTCTCATTTTTAAGAATCTTGAAAACATTCAATATTTACTTCGTGAAGCTTTTTTCATACTCCTATTCATGATATACTAGGTCAGTATTTTATAAATATGAAGGAGATTTTCATGGCTAAAAAAGGTGCCCTAACAGGTTTACTCCTGTTTGGAATATTTTTTGGTGCGGGGAACTTGATTTTTCCGCCTTCTCTAGGTGCTCTATCTGGAGAACATTTTCTTCCTGCCATCGCAGGTTTTGTCTTTTCAGGTGTCGGTATCGCCGTCTTGACTCTTATTATTGGAACGCTAAATCCTAAAGGATATATTTACGAGATTTCAACAAAGATAGCGCCTTGGTTTGCGACTCTTTACCTCTCAGTTCTTTACTTGTCAATCGGTCCATTCTTTGCTATCCCACGTACAGCTACAACAGCTTATGAAGTCGGGATTAGCCCCCTTTTGTCGGATGCAAATAAAGGTCTTGGTTTGATTGTCTTTACAGTTCTGTATTTTGCAGCAGCCTATTTGATATCGCTCAATCCATCAAAAATTTTAGACCGTATCGGCCGTATTTTAACGCCAGTCTTTGCGATTTTGATTGTCATCTTGGTTGTTCTGGGAGCTTTCAAATACGGTGGAACAAGTCCTCAAGCTGCTTCAGCTGCTTATCAAGCTTCTGCTTTTGGTACAGGTTTCCTAGAAGGTTATAATACTTTGGACGCCCTTGCCTCAGTTGCCTTCAGTGTAATCGCAGTTCAAACCTTGAAACAACTTGGATTTTCAAGTAAGAAAGAATACATTTCAACTATTTGGGTTGTTGGTATCGTTGTTGCCCTTGCCTTCAGTGCTCTTTATATCGGTTTAGGTTTCCTTGGAAATCATTTCCCAGTACCAGCTGAAGCGATGAAGGGTGGGACACCAGGTGTTTACATCTTGTCACAAGCCACTCAAGAAATCTTTGGCTCAACAGCTCAACTCTTCCTTGCAGCTATGGTTACCGTAACCTGCTTCACAACAACAGTTGGTTTGATTGTGTCAACAGCTGAGTTCTTTAATGAGCGCTTCCCACAAATCAGCTACAAGGTTTATGCGACAGCCTTTACCTTGATTGGATTTGCCATTGCCAATTTGGGTCTTGATGCGATTATCAGGTACTCAATTCCAGTACTGGTTATCTTGTACCCAATCACGATTGCTATCGTTATGATTGTCATTGTCAACAAATTTGTAGCTCTTTCAAAACCAGGTATGCAGTTGACAATTGCTGTGGTTACAGCTATTGCCATTGCAAGCGTATTAGGAAGCTCGTTTAAGGTTGAGTTTCTTGCAAACCTTGTCAACGCTCTTCCTTTTGCCAAGGCATCACTCCCATGGTTAGTACCAGCTATTGTCGGAATCTTGCTCTCATTGGTTCTGCCAAACAAGCAAGAAAGCGATGTTTTTGAAATGGAATAATCATTAAAATCACTTTTGTAGCCAAGTCTACAGGAGTGATTTTCTTTTTTTATCCGATGATAAATGTGTTATAATAGGTAGCAAAAGAGGTGAAGAAATGAATCAAACAGTAGAATATATTAAAGAACTGACAGCCATTGCGTCGCCAACGGGCTTCACTCGTGAGGTTTCGGACTATTTAGTCAAGACTTTAGAAGGTTTTGGTTACCAGCCGGTCCGCACAGCCAAGGGTGGTGTCAATGTGACCATCAAAGGTCAAAATGATGAGGAGCACCGCTATGTGACTGCCCATGTGGATACGCTGGGTGCCATTGTCCGTGCTGTCAAACCAGACGGCCGTCTCAAAATGGACCGTATCGGTGGTTTCCCTTGGAACATGATTGAAGGAGAAAACTGTACCGTTCATGTGGCTAGCACAGGTCAAAAAGTATCAGGAACCATCCTTATCCACCAGACCTCTTGCCATGTCTACAAGGATGCAGGAACTGCAGAACGCACGCAAGACAATATGGAAGTGCGTTTGGATGCCAAAGTAACAAATGAAAAAGAAACTCGTGCTCTTGGTATTGAGGTCGGTGATTTTATCAGCTTTGACCCACGAACTGTCGTGACAGAGACAGGTTTTATCAAGTCTCGTCATTTGGATGACAAGGTCAGCGCAGCGATTTTGCTTAATCTGCTTCGTTTTTATAAGGAAGAGAAGATTGAATTGCCCGTAACAACTCATTTTGCTTTTTCAGTCTTTGAAGAAGTGGGACATGGAGCTAACTCTAATATCCCTGCTCAGGTGGTAGAGTATCTGGCTGTGGATATGGGAGCTATGGGAGATGACCAGCAAACAGACGAATATACAGTGTCTATTTGTGTCAAGGATGCTTCTGGACCTTATCACTATGACTTCCGTCAACATTTGGTTGCTTTGGCTAAAGAGCAAGATATTCCATTTAAGCTGGATATCTATCCATTTTATGGTTCGGACGCTTCAGCAGCTATGTCTGCAGGGGCAGAAGTCAAACACGCCCTTCTCGGTGCTGGTATCGAGTCTAGTCATTCTTATGAGCGTACTCATATTGACTCGGTGGTCGCAACGGAACGTATGGTTGATGCTTATCTTAAGAGCGCATTGGTAGACTAATATGTGTTTGATTTGCCAGAGAATTGAGATAATCAAGAAGGGAGAAAATCCCTATTTTGTCAAAGAGTTGGAAACAGGCTATTTTGTGATTGGAGACCACCAGTATTTTGCAGGCTATAGTCTCTTTCTAGCCAAGGAACATGTCACCGAATTGCACCATTTGAAAAAGGAGACAAGACTCCGTTTTCTAGAAGAAATGAGTGTGGTCCAAGAGGCGGTTGCTAAGGCCTTTGCTGCTGAGAAAATGAATATCGAACTGCTAGGAAATGGCGATGCCCATCTTCATTGGCATCTGTTTCCTAGACGAACAGGTGACATGAATGGTCACGGTCTCAATGGACGTGGTCCAGTCTGGTGGGTTCCTTTTGAAGAAATGACAGCAGAAACCTGCCAAGTAAAACCGGATGAGATTAAAAGATTAGTCAAACGTTTATCGTTAGAAGTAGATAAATTATTAGAAATAAAGGAGTAGAAATGAAAAAAAGATACCTTATCTTGACAGCTTTGCTAGCCATGAGTCTAGCAGCTTGTTCACAAGAAAAAGCAAAAAATGAAGATGGCGCAGCTAAGACAGAACAAACAGCTAAAGCTGATGGAACAGTCGGAAGCAAGTCTCAAGGAGCTGCTCAGAAAAAAGCAGAAGTGGTTAATAAAGGAGACTACTACAGCATCCAAGGGAAATACGATGAAATCATCGTAGCCAATAAACACTACCCATTGTCAAAAGACTACAATCCAGGGGAAAATCCAACAGCCAAGGCTGAGTTGGTCAAACTCATTAAAGCTATGCAAGAGGCAGGTTTCCCGATTAGCGATCATTACAGTGGTTTTAGAAGTTATGAAACTCAGACCAAACTCTATCAAGATTATGTCAACCAAGATGGGAAGGCAGCAGCTGACCGTTATTCTGCTCGACCTGGCTATAGCGAACACCAGACAGGTTTAGCCTTTGATGTGATTGGGACAAATGGTGATTTGGTGACAGAAGAAAAAGCGGCCCAATGGCTCTTGGACCATGCTGCTGATTATGGCTTTGTTGTCCGTTATCTCAAAGGTAAGGAAAAGGAAACAGGCTATATGGCTGAGGAATGGCATCTTCGTTATGTCGGAAAAGAAGCAAAAGAAATTGCTGCAAGTGGTCTCAGTTTGGAAGAATACTATGGATTTGAAGGCGGAGATTACGTCGATTAATACTCTTCGAAAATCAAATTCAAACCACGTCAGCGTCGCCTTACCGTACTCAAGTACAGCCTGCGGCTAGCTTCCTAGTTTGCTCTTTGATTTTCATTGAGTATAAAAAAACTTTTCTCTTGCAATTCTAGATAAATAGTGTATAATAGATGAGTATGTGTAAAGCATGCTTGTGGGAGGTAAAAATCTTTAATTACCGCCAAAACCACAAAGGAGGATTTAAAAATGGCTAAAAAAGTCGAAAAACTTGTAAAATTGCAAATCCCTGCTGGTAAAGCTACACCAGCTCCACCGGTTGGACCTGCTCTTGGTCAAGCTGGTATCAACATCATGGGATTCACAAAAGAGTTCAACGCTCGTACAGCTGACCAAGCTGGTATGATCATTCCAGTTGTTATCTCAGTTTACGAAGATAAATCATTTACTTTCATCACTAAAACACCACCAGCTGCTGTTCTTTTGAAAAAAGCTGCAGGTGTTGAAAAAGGGTCAGGTACACCTAACAAAACTAAAGTTGCTACAGTTACTCGTGCACAAGTACAAGAAATTGCAGAAACTAAGATGCCAGATTTGAACGCAGCAAACGTAGAGTCTGCAATGCGTATGATCGAAGGTACTGCTCGTTCTATGGGATTCACTGTTGTTGACTAATCAATAACACCCCCAATATAACCCGCAAGACTTCATCATTTCGAGAAGTGACGTGGGAGATGAAAATCGATTGAACCACTTACAAGGAGAATAGAAAATGGCTAAAAAAAGCAAACAACTTCGTGCTGCTCTTGAGAAAATCGACAGCACAAAAGCATACAGCGTAGAAGAAGCTGTAGCACTTGCAAAAGAAACTAACTTTGCAAAATTTGACGCAACTGTAGAAGTTGCTTACAACTTGAACATCGACGTTAAAAAAGCTGACCAACAAATCCGTGGAGCAATGGTATTGCCAAACGGTACTGGTAAAACTTCACGCGTTCTTGTTTTCGCACGTGGTGCAAAAGCTGAAGAAGCAAAAGCTGCTGGTGCAGACTTTGTTGGTGAAGATGACCTTGTTGCTAAAATCAACGACGGTTGGTTGGACTTCGACGTAGTTATCGCTACACCTGACATGATGGCTCTTGTTGGACGTCTTGGACGTGTCCTTGGACCACGTAACTTGATGCCAAACCCTAAAACTGGTACTGTAACAATGGATGTTGCTAAAGCAGTTGAAGAGTCTAAAGGTGGTAAAATCACTTACCGTGCTGACCGTGCAGGTAACGTTCAAGCAATCATCGGTAAAGTATCATTTGAAGCTGAAAAATTGGTTGAAAACTTCAAAGCTTTCAACGAAACAATCCAAAAAGCAAAACCAGCTACAGCTAAAGGAACTTACGTAACAAACTTGACTATCACAACTACTCAAGGTGTAGGTATCAAAGTTGACGTAAACTCACTTTAATCAGTAGTTTATATCAAAGAACGAGTGCGAAAGTGCTCGTTTTTTTGTTTTTAGTTATTGATTCTAAAGAATCGATGTGGCTTCATTCGTTTTTTCTTTTATGATTTAGTAGAAAAAATAATTAAAAAAATTTAGAGAAAGTTTTGTATTCTATTATTGAAATTGTTGAGGTTATGGGATAAAATCCGAACGATTTTTTCTAGAGGTATTAATGGTAGATGCATAGATAAGTGTATAGATTCTTAAAAAATGTTAACAAAAGCTTATAAAACGGCCGTAAATATAATATTTAGGTTATAAAAATAACGAAAACATAAAATATTCAATTGAAAGATGAATGTGAAAAACTGTACGTTATATTCGGATGTTTGTTTAAAAACTCATCAAATAAAAATATTATTTAATGAGATTTAAAAAAATAAAATAAAAAGCGAAAGATTTATAAGAGATTTGACGGTTCAAAATAAAAAGTGCTTGCAAAATATTTGAAAACATGGTATTATAATTATGCATGTTAATTGTGGATGATAAAAATTCCTCTTTTAAGTTTTAAGAGAGGAATTTTTATTTTTATCTATATATTAAATTTTAAAATTCCATATTATATATAAAGTAAGATAAAGTTTATATTTTATCGACAATAGATATAATATAGCTATAAATACTTATATAATGTAAATTTAAATATTATTACCAGATGAAACAATATAATAACACATAAAATATAGAAATAAGATTTCTTTTTATACAATATTAGGATCAGGACTTTATTTGTATGAAATAAGATAAAATATCAATAAAAATATTTGTTTTATAAAGACAAAATCACTATATAACCGATAGTTTAAACAATTATTTATTTGTTATCATATTTATTGCTAAAGAAACTTAAAAATGATAAAATGGCTATGAATATTAATGGTGTTTGCTGGTACTATCTAAAAGATAGTCCTCTAAGTATTTTAGAAAATATAGAGGTTTTTTTGTGTATCATCTTGACTATTAATATCGCTAATAAACAAACTATTTTATGGAGGATATTTGTCAAAAATGAAGGACAAGCAGAAAGATTTTCGAACAGAAAAGTACATTCGTTACGGTATTCGTAAATATAGCTTTGGTGCAGCATCAGTAGCTATTGCAGCTGGTTTGATGTTCCTTGGTAACGGCGCAGTATCTGCGACGGAAGTACAAGATACCGAAACTACAGTAGCAGCAACTTCAGCTAAAAAAGATAATCAGAATAGTGCAGAAGTAAAACCAGAAACTGGAAAAACTGCAGAAGCAAAACCTGAAGTTAAGGCAGAGGAATCTAAAAAAGTAAACAAAGCTACCCTCGAAGCAAGTATTGCTACTTTGGAGTCTAAACTTTCAACTGCTAAATATGCAGATGTAACAGTAGTAAATTCTGCTAAGGAAGTATTGGTAACAGCTAAAGCAGCTCTTGCTAAGGCAGAGGCTAGCCAAGCCGATGTAGATGCACAAGCAGCAACTGTATCAGCATTAAGTACTGTAGTTACTGAGTCAAATACTGCTGGTTTCGATAAGAAAGAAGCAGCTGAAAAAGAAGCAGCAAAAGCTGAAGCAGAAAAAACTGCAACTCCAGTTGAAAAAGCTCTTTCAGTAGCTACAACAACTCTGACGCAAGTATCGTCAGAAGCTGAAGTAACCAACAAATTGGCTGAGACTGAACTTGCTAAGGCTGACGTCAAAGAAGAAAATAAAGCGGCAGTTACAGCAGCAGTTGCTAAAAACCAAGCGGTTCTAACTGAGACTAAGGCTCTTCTAGCTGATAAGAGTGTTACAAAAGAGCAGGTAGATGCACAATTGGAACGTCTTAATGAATCGATTCTTGCAGTTTATAATGAATTGAAAAACACAGGAATCGGCCGTGATGGTAGATACGGAGTTGCTCTTTCAGCTAATGAAGGTTATACAGCTGACTCTACAGCTTTAAGAAAAGAAAATGGCGAGTTTGATGGTTCGACTGGTAAATCTTACAAAGTACTAGACGGTAACGACAAATATAAAATTTACGTTCATGGATATCAATCAGACAATACAGATGTGCCTGCGGCTAATAGTGGACAAGCAGGGATAAGTGGTCGTACTGATATTCCTTTATCAAAAACAGAAGCTCAGAAACTTGGTCGTGAAGCTGCTCTATGGAAAGGGAAACTTCGTGCTACAGGAAAAACTAATGGGAATACAATATGGGGTGCAGGAGGTGCTTATGAGTATCTAGCTACAGAAATCTACGGATATACTTATGAGCAAGGAAACCACTATGTATATATCACTGATGCTAAAAAACGTTTCACTTTATCACCAGAAGCAGAAGCTGCGGGATATAAAATTAAAGATATCCAACTTAGCAATTTAATTCCGGGTACTGGATATAATGAAAAAACAGATACAGTAGAAGGATACGTAGCATCTACTCTTCAAAACGGTGTTTATGATATGCGTTATATCGTTACAGTTGAAAAAGATGGTCAATCTCAACAAGTTACTTTCCGTGACTTAACAGCTGGATGGATTGGATGGCAAGACTCAACAGCTCCATTAATTAAAGGTACATCTACAATGGTCACAATCGGAGATGAAGTGAACCATAATATTAAATATGTTGATAACGATGGAATGAGTCGTGATGAAAGAACTGGTTATGTATACAGAAGTAATGGAGAAAAAGTTGTTGCCGGTTCAAAAACGGCTCCTGGAGGCACGAATGGAGCAACCTTTACTGCAGTTGATGGATCTAAAGTAAATACCCAGAACGGACCACAAACTGTCACAGCCCACACAGCCTTAAATGGTAATTTTACGGGAAGTAAAACTTCGATAAATGATGTTGTACCAGGATTAAATTATGATCCAAAAACTGGAGATATTACAGGAACAGCGTCAAAAGCTGGAATTTATACAGCAAATGTTTACGCCAAAGACTATAATAATACAACCAATGCGAAAAATCAGGATTGGAATATGTATGGTCAAGAAGCTCATGAAAATATTACGATTGCAGTAGCTCCAAAAATTACTGTATCTAATGTTGAAGCGTATGCAACAAAAGTTCCAGTATCTGTTTCTAACGGTGCTAATAAAGCAGAAATCACAATGCCAGATGGAACAGTTACAAAATTAGTTGTAAAAGACGGTAAATGGACTGTAGCTGCAGGAACTACTAATACAGCTGTAAAAGAAGGAGATCAATTAGGAGATGCTTCAGCAATAGCAGATTCTAAAATTAATATTCCAGTTACTTCAGATTCTACACAATATGTTGGGGTAGATAGTATTGTAGCTAAAGCAACTACTGATAAAGTTCATGCGGACTTACAACGTGAAGTTGTGAAAGTGAAAGATGCAAATAATAAAGAATATACAGCTACATTTAATAGTGCAACTGGTAAATATGCTCTTGCAAATGAAGATGCCTATGTCCTAAAAGACAATGGAGATGGAACTACAACATTAACAGAACGTCGAGTTTATACAGATGCAAAAGCAGATGGAAGTGTTGACTATATTGTATACGAATTTACTCGTACATGGAATGCAACATCTTCAGCAGCTACTTTAACAGAAAAAGTTGCAGAAATTCGTAAAAATGGGGAAGTAACAGCAGTAGGAGATGTAACTCGTACAGTTACTGCATTACCAAAAGCACAAACAGCTGATACAAAAGGAGTTACGGTTACTGTAACTTATGATTCAGCAACAAATAAATGGACTGCTTCTGACGGTTCTACAGTTACTGCTGAAAAATCAAATGCAGGATGGAAGATTTCTACAGATTCAGGATTTAAAGGATATGTAGCTTTCCGTGAAGCAACAGGAACAGACGTGGCTTCTATTCAAAATGATAAGCCAGAAGGAACATCAACAAGTTATGCAGATACACAAGGAAATTCTGTAGACTTATTGAAATCATCAAAAGCAAATGTAGCATTTGAAGATAAAATTGACGATGAGTCAGATGATGCTCAATCTGAAACAATTAAAACTAAATTAACGGTAACTTCACCAAGTGGAGCTAAAAAAGAATTTAACTTAGCAGAAGCAGAAGAAAAAGCATTTATTCAAGCGCAACGTACTGCAGCAGAAAAAACAAAAGCAGCAGCAGAAGCGATTGCGAACGCTCGAGGAGCAAATAATGAATTAGCGAAAATTCAAGAATTAGTAGACCGTCAAGATAGAATTGTAGAAGATGCTCAAAAAGCTTTAGACGATTTAAATCTTCGTACAATTTCACCAACAGCACAAGACTTAGCTGAGAAAAAATTAAAAGCAGCAAAAGAACAACAAGCATCATTAAAAGCTGAATTAGATAAAGCAAAAGCTGGATTACCAGATGTAGAAGCAAAAGTAAAATCAGCTCGTGATGAAGCTCTTGCAGCTGAAAAAGCTGTAGAAACAGCTCGTGAAGCATTAAAAACAGCAGCTGAGAAGAACTTAGCAAACCCAGAAATCGCAGCATATACATTAGGTGAGTATGGAAGTTATAAAGTAACAGTAAGATCTGTTGACTCAAATGGTGTTGTAACAACTCCAACAGTAGGAAAAACAGATTCAGGAGAAGTTACAGAAGATGCAGTTGCAGAAACAACTTACTACATCGTAGTTTCTAAACCTGAAAAATCTTCTGGTGCAGAAGCTCAAAAACAAGCTGATTCAATGGAAAAAGGATTCAAGACTGGTTTACCAAATGATGCAGAAGTATCTGACTACAAACTAGTTGATCCAGAATCAGGTAAAAAAGTAAATTCTGTAACTACTGATGAAGGTACTTATGAAATTGATGAAAACACAGGTAAAGTGAACTTCACACCAGCTCCAGGATTTATTGGTACGGCTAAACCTTTAACAGTTTCAGCTAATGTAACGTTAACAGGAGATGATGGTCAACCAGTAGTAGTAGAATCTTCAACTACTTACACACCAACTGTATATGGTGTTAAACCATCTAATGATGAAACTAAAGGAAAACAAGGACAAACTCAAGAATCTAAATCAGGAAAAGATCGTTTCTCTGAATTAAACACAGGAACTAATACTCCAGATGGAACAAATGTAGACTGGACAACAGCGAAGTACTCACTAGAAGGCGCTGATGAAGAAGGTAAAATTGTAGTAAAGGGCGAAGGAACATACACAATCGATAAAGATGGTAAAGTAACCTTCACACCAGAACCAAGCTTCAAAGGTAAAGCACAAGGAGTAGAGGTTAAAGTAGCTGTAACAGCAACAGACTTAGAAGGAAATAAAGTTGAAGTTACATCTAGTGGAAACTACACTCCAGAAGTGGAAGAAGTAGAACCAACTGCAGAACCAAAAGAGACAAGTGGAAAACAAGGTAAACCACAAACTCAAGATGCAACTACAATGTTTAAAGAAGGTGACGAAACAGCACCAATCGATAAGTCAACAATCAAACTTGTAGACCCAACAGGTGCAGAAGTCACAACAATGCCAGCTCTTAAAGATGGAAAAGAAGTCGGTACTTATACTTTAGATCCAGAAACTAGAGTGATTACATTCCAACCAAATAAAGACTTTACTGGAACACCAGATCCAGCGAAAGTAACAGCTGCAGATAAAAATGGAACAAAAGTTGAAACAACTTACACTCCAACTGTTACTCCAGTAGTACCAGAAGGACAAGATAAAACTACTACAAATTTACAAGGTAAACCTCAACAAAGTAGAGTAACCTTTACTCCGGGAGATAATGAATTCCCAATCGATGATAAAGTACCAGCAACATTTGAAGATGGTACAACTAAAAAAGTAGTACCAGGAGAAGGAACATATACAGTAGATCCTGACGGAACTGTTCATTTCCAACCTGAAGAACAGTTTACAGGTGTAGCTAAAGGTGTAACTGTAAAACGTGTTGATACAAACGGAACACCAGCTACTGCGAAATACACACCAATTGTTAAACCAGTAGTACCAGAAGGATTCGATAATGTGACTACAGGCGTGCAAGGTCAAGAGCAAAATGGTAAACCTTACTTCAAACCAGGAAATGAAGCAGTGCCAATCGATTACGATAAACCAGCAACACTACTTGATCCAGAAACGAAGCAACCTGTTCCTTCAAATGAACTTCCAGCGAAAGATCCAGAAGGAAATGTAATCGGTAAGTATACTTTAGATCCGACTACAGGAGTAGTGAAATTCACACCAATAGATAAAAGTTATGTAGGGCCAGTACAACCAGTAACAGTTCAACGTGTTGATAAAAACAATACACCGGCAACAGCTGATTATACTCCAGTAATCGTAGGAGTTAAACCAACGGCTAAGCCAGCTGAATCAACGGATGTACAAGGTGCAACTCAAAAACAACCTATTACATTCAAAGGTGGAACTGCAGATTTAGAAGATCCAGTTGGAAACCCAATTAAATCAGATCCAGTTCCGATTAATCCAGGTTCAGTTACATTAGTAGGTGAAAATGGACAACCAACTGATGAAGTAGTTGTAAAAGATCCAAAAGATCCAAGTAAAGTTATCGGTAAGTATACTCTTGTAAAAGAACCAGGTAAAGATCCAGTAGCTGTTTATACACCGACAGATAAAACATATGTAGGGCAAGTTCCACCGGTAACTATTGAAGCAAAAGATACAAACGGAACTCCAGTGAAAACTACTTACACACCTACTATCAAACCTGTTAAACCAACAGCAACACCAGCTAAAACAACAGACATTCAAGGTAAAGCGCAAACAGGATTACCAGAATTCAAAGGTGGAAAAGTAACGGTTAATGGTGAAGAGAAAGTTGTTCCAATTGATGAAACAAAAGCTCCAAAACTAATCGAGCCTAAGACAGGTAATCCAGTTGATTCTGTAACAGTTGAAGGTGAAGGAACATACACAATCGAAGATGGAAAAGTGAAATTCCAACCACAACCACAATTTACAGGAACAGCTACAGGTGTAGAAGTTCAACGTGAAGATACAAACGGAACACCAGTAAAAGCTAAATACACACCAACAGTAACTCCAGTTAAACCAACAGGGGAAGATGTTACATCAGAAGATATTCAAGGTGCTGAACAAAATGGAACACCAAAATTCACACCAGGAAATCCTGATGTTGCAATTACAATTACTGATGATCAACCAGCGAAATTAATCGATCCAGAAACAGGGAAGCCAACTGATAAAAACAAAGTAGTGATTCCTGGTGAAGGAACATACACGATCGATCCTAAATCTGGGGAGGTAAAATTCCAACCAGAACCACAATTTTCAGGTCAAGCAACAGGGGTAACTGTTCAAGTGAAAGATGCGAATGGAACACCTGTAGAAGCAAGCTACACACCTAAAGTTAAAGGTGTAACACCAACAGCAACACCAGCTAAATCTAAAGGTATTCAAGGTAAACCACAAACAGGATTACCAGAATTCAAAGGTGGAACAGTAACGGTTAATGGTGTACCAAAAACTGTTGAGATTGATGAAACAAAAGCACCTAAACTTCTTGATCCAGAAACAGGAGAACCAACTGACGAACCAGTAGTAATTCCTGGAGAAGGAACATACACAATCGAAGATGGTAAAGTGAAATTCCAACCAGAACCACAATTTACTGGAAAAGGAGAAGGTGTAGAAGTTCAACGTGTAGATAAGAATGGTACGCCAGTAACAGCGAAGTATACTCCAAAAGTAGTGCCAGTAACGCCAACTGGAGAAGATAAGACATCAGTAGGACCTAAAGGTCAACCACAAACAGGAACACCAGAGTTCCAAGGTGGTTCAGTCAAAATCAATGGTAAAGAAGAAACTGTTGAAATTGATAAGGATGTTCCAGCTAAACTAGTTGATCCTAAGACAGGAAATCCAGTTGATTCAGTAACGGTTGAAGGAGAAGGAACATACACAATCGATAAAGATGGGAAAGTAACATTCACACCAGAACCAGAATTCCTAGGAACAGCTACAGGAGTAACTGTACAACGTGTAGATAAGAACGGAACAGAAGTAACGGCTAAATACACTCCAACAGTAACACCAGTAACAGCGACTGTAGACAAAACTACAGAAGGACCTAAGAATACTCCTCAATCTGAAACTCCAGAGTTCACAGGAGACGTAGATTTAGATGTACCACCAACATTCTCTGATGGTTCAACTAAGATGGTTGTTGACGGAGAAGGAACTTATACTATCGATAAAGATGGTAAAGTAACATTTACTCCAGAAGCAGATTACGTAGGAACTGGAGAAGGTGTGACTGTTGTAAGAAAAGATAAAGCAGGAAAAACAATTGCTGCTAAATACACTCCAACAGTTCGTCCAGGTACAGACTATGTAGATGAAAATGGTAAAGAAATTCCAGGATTCCCAAGTAAAGATGGAGAAAAACCTAAGGTAGATATTCCAGGATATAGATATAAAGAAACAATCACTGATGAGCATGGAAATACTCGTCATATCTATGAACAAGTGAAAACATTCTTCAAGGATAAAGATGGAAATCCAATTCCAAAAGTTCCAACTGAAAAAGGCGAACAACCTAAGAAAGATATCCCAGGCTACCGCTTCGTAGAAACTAAACCACTTCCAAATGGAGATACTGAGCATATCTACGAACAAGTGAAAACATTCTTCAAGGATAAAGATGGAAATCCAATTCCAAATACTCCAACAGAAGAAGGCGAACAACCTAAGAAAGATATTCCAGGCTATCGCTTTGTGGAAACTAAACCACTTCCAAACGGAGATGTTGAACATGTCTACGAAAAAGTAACGCCACCAGCTCCAACACCTTCACCTGTTCCTCAACCAAATCCAGGTAATCAAAATATTACAATTTGGACAGATGAAAATGGTAATCCAGTGAAACCGTCTGAACCAGGTTCTAAAGAGCCAGGAACAATTCCAGGTTACGAATATGTGAAGACTGTGACAGATCCAAATGGAAGTATCAGACATATCTTCAGAAAAGTTCAAACTCCAACACCAGTTGAGCCAGCAACTCCAGCAATGCCTGAACAGCCAGCACAACCTCAAGTACCGGCTACTCCAGTACAACCAGCACAACCAGTACAAGCAACAGCAACGAAAGAAGCTGAAGCTAAGCGTGAATTGCCAAACACTGGTACAGAAGACAATGCTAGCCTTGCAGCACTTGGACTTCTCGGAGTATTGAGCGGATTTGGTCTTGTAGCTCGCAAGAAGAAAGAAGATTAATTCGATTTTTTCTAATGAGTATTTAGTAAAGTAGAAACCAATGATTTTTGATCATTGGTTTTTCTGTGCTTGTCAAACATTTTCTGAAGAATAAAGTATTAAAATTCGATAAAAACTAAAAACACCTCATTATATTTTATAAAATAAAAATTAAAAATATAAAAAACGAAACATATATTAAACATTATAATCCAAAAAGTAACTTTGAAATATAAAATTTATTTATTTTGGTGAAAATTATAAGTCAAATACTTTGAACTTATGAAATAGATGTGTTATTATTAATTTGTATCTTAAGTGCAGGTTTTCGACACATAAAACATTGTTATGTCAAATATTTACAAATGCCGAAATTTTTTATTTTCAAGATATTAAAAAATGATATAGAAGGAGGTTGTTAGTCTCATGCAAGGCAAACAACAAAAAGATTTTAGAACAGAAAAGTACATTCGTTACGGTATTCGTAAGTACAGCTTTGGTGCAGCATCAGTAGCTATTGCTGCTGGTTTAATGTTCCTAGGTAACGGTGCGGTATCAGCAACGGAAGTGCAATCAGCTGAAATAGCTATTTCAACAGTTGCTCCTAGTCAAGATGATAAGGAGAATGAAAAGGCTGAGTCTAAAGCTGAAACAGTAGAAACTGAAAAAGTTGCAGAAGTGAAACCTGAAGTGAAAGTAGAAGAAGCTAAGAAAGTAAACAAGGCTATCCTTGAAGCAAGTATTGCTACTTTAGAGTCTAAACTTTCAACTGCTAAATATGCAGATGCTACAGTAGTAAGCTCAGCTAAGGAAGTATTGGAAACAGCTAAAGCAACTCTTGCAAAAGCAGATGCTAGTCAAGCCGATGTAGATACCCAAGCAGAAACTGTATCAGCTTTGAGCACAGTTGTAACTGAGTCAAATATTGCTGGTTTTGATAAGAAACAAGCAGCTGAAAAAGAAGCTGCAAAAGCTGAAGCAGAAAAAACTGCAACTCCAGTTGAAAAAGCTCTTTCAGTAGCTACAACAACTCTGACACAAGTATCGTCAGAAGCTGAAGTAACGAATAAATTGGCTGAAACTGAGCTTGCTCAGGCAGATGTCAAAGAAGAAAACAAGGCAGCAGTTACAGCAGCAGTCGCTAAAAACCAAGTAGTTCTTACTGAAACTAAGGCTCTTCTTGCTGATAAGAGTGTCACAAAAGAGCAAGTAGACGCTCAATTGGAACGCCTCAACGAATCAATCCTTGCAGTCTACAATGAATTGAAAAATGCAGGAATCGGTCGTGATGGTAAGTTTGCAGTAAACTTGGCAGATGCTCAAACAACAGCACTTAAAGATGCCTCTACTGAAACAGGTAAAAAATGGTTAGAAGATCATGGTTATTCTTCATTATCAGATATCAAAGTTAAAACGAAAGAAGATAACTTAAAAGAAATTAAAGACTTAAATGATCAAATCCAATGGTTAGACTTTGGAGATACAAGTGCGTGGACAAATCTAACGGCATCTAACCAACTTCAAATTGGTTCTACATATACAAAAGAATTGATTCCTGGTTATGTCGTTACAATGACGGTTAAAGAATTGAAACCATTTGAATCAACTGAAATATTCAAAAACCGTGTAGCTGGAACTGATTTAGAAAGTTCTTATCAACCGGATAAAGAAAATAAATTTAATCCAGAAAATGGAGCAACAGGACTTGGAGCGAATCCTCAAAATAGATATACTCACGTTGCTAATTCTGGTCTGACAACTGGTAAAGCTAAAACAACAATTGCAGGAACAAACCCTGCAGGACAACCTAAAAATGGTCAAGCGGCTGGAGTTAAATTCGATGTAACAGCGACTTATAATGGTAAACCTGTAAAACCTGGTATTGTTATGACATCTGGGGAAGATATCGGTACACTTGAGTCTGAAATTTATACAACTAATGGTACTCCATGGGACTTAGCTGCGATTGTTGGTTATAGTTCAAATAAAAATGCTTATGTTCCACTTGATAAATTTAAAGATATGAATGGTGGTAAAACTGCTATCCTTAAATGGCAAGATGAAAAATTCTATAATGCCTTAAATGGTGAAAAATTTGCTACACCTGATGCCGCTACTGCAGGTCTTGGTTCTCAAGTATTCGGTGGATATCGTAATAACGGTGGAGCAGGAACTCCAGTATTATCTACAGCAAATGTAAGTGAAGTAGGATTTTATATCATGTCTTCTGGACAACAGTCTTCTATGATCGGTATTAAGTTCTCAGATTTCGGAGATCTTCCAGAATCATATGGAATGGCTGAACACTACTTAAGAACTCAATCTATTGATTATGATACAAAGGCAATTAAACAAATTCAACAACCATTCTTAGGTAAAGTTAAAGCAGATATTGACTCTGCACCAGGTACAAGAGTACGTGGAATAGGTTCTGATGATGCAACAGAAACTGGAGATGAAGGTGTAGATCAATTAATTTCAGAAGAACATGTACACACAAACGTTGATACAGGAGCTCCAGAAGTTAAATTCATCCAAGGGCCAGATAATACTTATAAAGTAAAACTTTACGCTTCAGCAAATGGTAATGATAAGTACACAGATACAGTTGCACCAGCTTATGTGCGTGGATTTATCGACTTTAACGGAAATGGTAAATTTGATGAAGGTGAACAATCAGATACCGTACAAGTAAATGGAAATAACCAAATTGTAGAATTAACATTTAAGAATACTCAAGTAATTGATACTAGTAAAGATGTAGTAAACTTCCGTGTTCGTATCGCTAAAGACGAAGCTCAAGTAGAAAGACCAAATGGAATTGCATACTCTGGGGAAGTTGAAGATAACCAAATTCAAGTAGCTCACCCACCACGTGGAGATAAAGAAGAAACTACTGGTAAACAAGGTGAAACTCAATCAGTTGGTATCGAGTTTAGAACACGTCCATCAGGTGATGATGCATCTGACTTAGGTTCTAACAATGGTAAAACTACATTTAACTCATACGGTAAAATTCACTACACTGAACAAAGTAATGTAATTAGTGCAGAAACTACTAAGAAAGTTCAATCTGAAGGTGTAATGATCGTTAATCCAGATGGAACATTAACAAAAAATTACACTAAAGCAGGTCAAGGTACTTATACAGTAACAGATGATAAGATTACTTTCACTCCAGAAGCTAACTTCGTAGGTAAAGCTGATGGTATCGTACTACGTGCGGTAGACTCAAATGGTCAATCAAGTGGATGGACTGCATTAACAAGACAAAATGGACTTGAAAACATCAATGATGGAACTCACTCAGCAGGAGCTACAAAAACTATGGATGCTGTTTATATTCCAACAGTAACTCCAAAAGAAATTACTGCTGCCCCTGAAACATCAACAGATATTCAAGGTAAAGAACAGAAGAAAACACCAACATTTAAAACAGAAGGTGATTCTGAAACTGCTACAACAGTAACTCCAAGTGAAAAATATCCTGCGACTCTAATTGATCCAAAAACTGGAAATCCAGCAGACACAGTAACAGTAGATAGTGAAGGAACTTATACAATTAACCCAACAACAGGTGAAGTAACTTTCCAACCACTTCCAACATTTAAAGGAACTGCAACAGGTGTTGATGTAAGATTAACAGCACCAGTAGGTCAAAATAAAGACGGACAAGATGTAACAGCTACGGCAACTACAAAATACACTCCAACAGTAACTGCTGTAACGCCAACAGCTAAGCCATCAGACTCAGCAGGAGTACAAGGGGAAACTCAAAAAGGAACTCCTACATTTACAGAAGGAAATGCAGAAGTACCAATTAAAGAAAATTCTGTGAAATTATTAAATGCTGATGGAACAGAAGCAAATGGCCCAGTTGATGCTTTAGATGAAAAAGGAAATAAAGTAGGGGAATACACAGTAAACCCAGCAACAGGTGAAGTAACATTCACACCAACAGATAAAACTTACACTGGAAAAGTTGTACCAGCTAAAGTACAAGCAGAAGATAAAAACGGAACTAAAGTAAATACTACTTATACTCCACATATCGTAGGTGTAACACCTAGTGCAACTCCAGCTCAATCTTCGGGTATCCAAGGACAAACACAAGATGGAACTGTATCATTTGCACCTGGTGAAACAACAGTAGAAGGTGAGAAAAAATCAGTACCAATTAAAGCTAACTCAGCGGTTCTACTTGATGCTTCAGGTAACCCAGTAGCTCCTGGTACTCCAGTAGATGCTTTGGATCCAGATGGAAACAAAGTAGGTGAATACACAATTGACCCAGCTACTAACAAAGTAACATTTACACCAACGAATAAAGAATACAAAGGTAAAGTACAACCAGTTAAAGTACAAGCAGAAGACGAAAACGGAACTAAAGTTAATACAACTTACACTCCAAGTATCGTAGGTGTAACACCAACGGCAACTCCATCAGAAACAACTGATGTACAAGGTGTTGAACAATCGAAAGAAGTTACATTCAAACCTGGTAAAGCAACTGTTAACGGTATTGAAAAAGAAGTGCCAATCGATACTACTTCGTACAAATTATTAGATGAAAATGGGCAACCGGTAGAATCAGTACCAGCTAAAAACCCAGCAGGAGATGTTATCGGTACTTACACACTTAAAGTTGTAGACGGTAAAGTAACTGCGGTATTTACACCAACTGATAAAACATATGCAGGTGAAGTTGAACCAGTTACGATTCAAGCCAAAGATACAAATGGAACTCCAGTAACAACAACTTACACTCCAAGCATCACTCCAGTTGAGCCTACAGGAACTCCAAAATCTACTGAAGGTGTACAAGGACAACCTCAAGAAGGATCTCCAACATTTACACCAGGTAACGATAAAGTTCCTATGAAGATTGATGCTGAACAACCAGCTAAATTAATCGATCCAGCTACTGGACAACCAACTGATGCAACAACAATTCCAGCAAAAGACGCTAACGGAAAAGAAGTTGGTACGTATACAATTGATCCAGCAACAGGTAAAGTGATATTTACACCAAATAAAGACTTCGTAGGTACTCCAGTACCAGCAACAGTTCAAGCAAAAGATGCAAATGGAACTCCAACTACAGCTACTTATACACCAACTGTTAAACCAGTGACTCCTGTAGGTGTGAATACATTTACAGAAGATATTCAAGGTGCGCCTCAAAGTGGTAAACCAGAATTCAAGCCTGGTAAAACTACAATTGATGGTAAAGAAGTAGAAGTACCAATGGATGATAAAGTACCAGCAACATTCGAAGATGGTAAAACTGAAAAAGTTATTCCAGGAGAAGGAACTTATACAGTAGCTCCAGATGGAACTGTATCATTCAAACCAGACCCTCAATTCCATGGTAAAGGAACAACAATGACAGTTGTTCGTAAAGACCAAAATGGAACTCCAGTTACTGCAGAATACACAGCAGTAGTTAAACCAGCTACACCAGAAGGAACAGAAGTTCTAACTGCAGGTGTTCAAGGAAAAGTACAAAGTGGTAAACCAAACTTTGTTGGTGGTAAAGCAATCGTTAACGGTATTGAAAAAACTGTTGAAATCGATGAAACTAAACCAGCAACATTTGAAGATGGTTCAACAGAAAAAGTAATTCCAGGAGAAGGAAAATACACAGTAGCTGCAGACGGAACTGTAACATTTGAACCAGAAAAAGGCTTCGTTGGTAAAGGTACTGAATTAACTGTTAAACGTGTGGACAAAAATGGAACGCAAGCACTTGGTAAATACACAGCCGTAGTAATCGGTACAAAACCAACTGCAGAACCATCAGTAACTTCAGATATTCAAGGTCAAACTCAAAGCCAACCTGTTAAATTCAAAGGTGGGGTAGTTGAAGTTGAAAACCCAATGACGAAAGAAAAAACTGAAGAAACTGTAGGAATCGACCCAGATACTTACACATTATTAGATGATAAAGGTCAACCAGCTGAAAAAGTACCAGCTAAAGATACAAATGGTAAAGTAATTGGTGAATACACATTAACAAAAGAGCCTGGTAAAGACCCAGTTGCAGTATTCACTCCAACAGATAAATCTTACTCAGGAGAAGTTCAACCAGTAACGGTTCAAGCAAAAGATACAAATGGAACTCCAGTAACAACTACTTACACTCCAAATATTACGCCTGTTACCCCAACTGCTAAAGGAATAACTTCTGAAGGTGCACAAGGCCAAGAGCAAAGTGGAACTCCAACATTTACTGAAGGAAACACTAAGACTCCTATCGATCCTCAAGTACCAGCTAAATTAATCAATCCAGAAACTGGTGAACCAACTGACGAAACTTCAGTAGAAGTACCAGGAGAAGGAACTTACACAATTAACCCAAAAACTGGTGAAGTAACATTCAAACCAGAACCAAACTTCACAGGTAAAGCTGAAGGTGTTGAAGTTCAACGTAAAGATACAAACGGAACTCCAGCTACAGCTAAATACACACCAACTGTTAAACCAGTTACTCCAACATCAGATGACGTAATCTCTGAAGATGTACAAGGTGCTAAACAAACTGGAACTCCAGTATTTACAGCTGGTAAAACAACAGTTAATGGTCAAGAAGTAACTGTAGAAATCGACAAAACTGTTAAACCAACATTTGACGATGGAACAACAGAAAAAGTAGTACCAGGAGAAGGAACATATACAGTTGATGAAAATGGTGTAGTAACATTTACTCCAGAACTACAATTCACAGGTAAAGCTAGTGGAGTAACTGTTAAACGTGTGGATAAAAATGGAACAGAAGTAACTGCAAAATACACTCCAACTGTTAAACCAGTAACCCCAACTTCAGTTGATGAAGTAACTACTGATGTACAAGGTGCAACTCAAAAAGGTAAACCAGTTTTTGAAGCAGGTAAAACAACCATTAACGGTGTAGAAAAAACTGTAGAACTTGATGATACTAAACCAGCTACATTTGAAGATGGTTCAACTACAAAAGTTGTACCAGGAGAAGGAACTTACACAGTAGCTCCAGACGGAACTGTAACATTTACTCCTGAAAAGACCTTTACAGGTAAAGCTAGCGGAGTAACGGTTAAACGTGTGGACAAAAACGGAACACCAGTTACAGCGAAATACACTCCAGTAGTATTACCAGTAACTCCAAGTTCTAAAGATGTAACATCAATCGGTGATAAAGGTCAACCTCAATCAGAAACACCAGTATTTACACCAGGAACCACTAAAGTAAATGGTAAAACTGTAATAGTAGAGATTGATGACAAAGTAGCTCCAACATTCGAAGATGGAACAACTGAGAAGAAAGTACCAGGAGAAGGAACTTACACAATCGATGCGAACGGTAAAGTAACATTCGCTCCAGAGCCAAACTTCGTAGGAAAAGCGAAAGGTGTAACTGTGAAACGTGTAGATAAGAATGGAACACCAGTAACAGCTACTTACACTCCAACAGTATTAGGTAAAACAACTACGAAAGATGTAGTATCAGAAGGTGCTAAAAACACTCCACAATCAAATACTCCAGAATTCAAAGGTGATGTAGATACAAAAGTTCCAGCTAAATTAGTAGATCCAGAAACTGGAGAACCAACTGATGAACCAGTAGTAGTACCAGGAGAAGGAACATACACAATCGATGGAAATGGTAAAGTGACATTCACTCCAGAAGAAGGATTCGTAGGAACAGCAACACCTGTAGAAGTAGCTCGTAAAGATAAAAACGGAAGAACAGTTAGAGCTTCTTACACACCAACTGTACGTCCTGACACTAAATTTGTAGTCATAGGAAAAGATGGTGCAGAAACAGAACTTATCCCATCTAAAGATGGTAAAAAACCATCAGAAGCAATTCCAGGATACAAACTTGTTAAAACTGAAACGGATGAAAAAGGGAATACGAAACACATCTACGAACCAGTAACAACTAAACACGTAGATAGAAATGGAAACCCAATTCCAGGAACAGAAACAGAAGAAGGAACAACTCCAGCAAAAACTTCAAAAGAAGTTCCAGGATACAAAGTAGTAGAAACTCGTAAACTTCCAAATGGAGATACAGAATATGTTTACGAAAAAGTAACTACATCATTCGTAGATTCAGAAGGACACGTAATCGAAGGAACAACAACTGAGGAGGGAACAACGCCTAAGAAAGATATCCCAGGCTATAAATTTGTAGAAACTAGAACTACTGAAGACGGAGATACAGAACACGTTTACGAAAAAGTAACTACAACATTCAAAGATAAAGATGGAAATGTAATTCCAGGAACAACAACTGAAGACGGTGAACAACCTAAGAAAGATATTCCAGGTTACCGCTTCGTAGAGACTAAGAAACTTCCAAATGGCGATGTAGAACACGTTTATGAGAAAGTTAAGACAAGTTACAAGGATAAAGACGGAAACGAAATTCCAAACTATCCAACAGAAGACGGCGAACAACCTAAGAAAGATATCCCAGGTTATCGTTTCGTAGAAACTAAGAAACTTCCAAATGGTGATGTGGAGCATGTCTACGAAAAAGTAACAACTCCAGCACCAACTCCATCAGTAAATCCATATAATCCAACACCAATTACAGAAAAAGTGTTAACAACATTTGTAGATGAAAATGGTGAATTGATTATTCCTGATGAAAATGGTTCACATCCACGTAAATCATTAGAAGGCTATGAGTTAGTTCGTACAGAAACAGATGCGAATGGAAATGTTCGCAATGTTTACCGTAAGGTGCAATCTCAAACACCAGTACAACCAGTTGAGCCAGCTACTCCAGCAATGCCTGAACAGCCAGCTAAACCTCAAGTACCGGCTACTCCAGCACAACCAGTACAAGCAACAGCAGTGAAAGAAGCTGAAGGTAAGCGTGAATTGCCAAATACTGGTACAGAAGACCATGCTAACCTTGCAGCACTTGGACTTCTCGGAGTATTGAGTGGATTTGGTCTTGTAGCTCGCAAGAAGAAAGAAGATTAAGTGAAACAATTTCTAATTAGCTAATCTAATCCGCATCAAATAGAAAACCGATGATTTATTTCATCGGTTTTTTGGCTCTTAGCTAACTTTAAATGAAAATTTTTAACAGCTAAATCAGAAATTCTAAATGAATTTAGTTGAGATTGGTATTCAATATACTTTTAAATATTGAAATACAGATGATAAAATATTTTTGAAAAAAATCAAACGGATTTAATTAATAAATATACAAAAATAAAATATATAGAAATGAAAATCAATTCAAAATAATATACGTTTATACAATGTCGGCGGATTCAAAAATGTGTTGAAATCTCAAAAAATAGTGGAAAAAGTTAAAAAATGTTGATTTTTTTATATAATTCAGACAATTTTTACTATTTTTTAGAGAATGACATAGATAAAAATTGAAATTTTCATGTTATTTTCAAGCGAATAAATTGAATATATCCAGCTAGTGTGATAGAATGAATATACATGTTTCGGAAAAATATAGTACTTGAGGCAATTCCTTCATTTATAAATGAAATGAAGGGGTTTTGGTTTTTACTATATCTATAAACATGATATAAAACAAAAGGAGGTTGTTAGTCTCGATGAAAGGCAAGCAACAACAAGATTTTAGAGTAGAAAAATACATCCGTTATGGGATTCGTAAATATAGCTTTGGAGCAGCATCGGTAGCTATTGCAGCTGGTTTGATGTTTCTTGGAAATGGTGCAGTATTAGCCTCAGAAACAGCGGTAAATGGAAACATTTCTGATGTGGCAGTAGTATCACCTAATGCTGAAGAGAACGGAGAAACGGCTAAAGTAGAAACTGCGAAGGAAGTAAAAGTAGAAGAAGCTAAACCTGAAGTAGTGACTCCTAAAGTAGAAGAGTCTAAAAAGGAAGATGCACTAAAAACTGCTGAAGCAGTTACAAAAGAAGAAGTTGCTCCTAAACTAGACAAGTCTCAACTTGAGTCTTATGTGAATGAAGTAGCTGGGAAACTCGCTGCTGGAAAATATGCAAACAAGACAGACGAAAGTTTGGCTCTTTTGAGTGCTGACTTGGAGTCAGCTAAGGCAGCTCTTTCAAGTGCTACAAGTCAAGATGAGTTAAAAGCTGCTTACAACAAACTTGTAACGACTGTAAACTCAAAACTAAAAAATAAACCAGTTGAGAAAAAAGAAACTCCAGCAGTTGACACTACAAATGGTAAAGAAACTGTAGGGAAGAAAACAGAAAATACTGAGAAAAAGTCTGATTCAAACGCTATCGAAAATACAGGCTCAAAAGATGAACGTAATGGAAAAGAAATCGAAAAAGGATCTAACTTACGTTCTGCAAATGAAGGATATACATATTCTTCAACAGAATTAAGAAAGAAAAATGGGGAGTTTGCTACAGCGACAGGTAAATCTTACTATGAACTTGATGGCAACTCAACATACCGTATTTATGTTCATGGATATCAATCTGAGAATACAGAACAACCAGAAGCTGTGAACTCAGTTGCTGGTAAAAATGGTCGTACGGATATTCCATTATCTAGAGAAGAAGCACAAAAATTAGGTGAAGAAGCTGAACTATGGAAAGGTAAATTACGTCCGACAGGAAGTACTATAGTAGGTACATTAGATCAAAATGCACAGTATGGATCTAATGGAGCATATGAATTCCTTGCAACAGAAATTTATGGATATACTTATGAACAAGGAAATCACTACATTTATGTAACTGATGTAAAGAAACGTTTTAGTCTTTCTGATGCCGCTACTGCAGCAGGATATAAGATTACAAATATTGAATTAACTAACTTAATCCCGGGTGCTGCTTATAATGAAAAAGCGGATACAATTGAAGGATATGTATCATCAAGCATTCAAAATGGTGTATACGATATGCGTTATAAAGTAACTGTGTCAAAACCAGATGGAACAACACAAGTAATGGATTTCCAAAACTTACGTTCAGGATGGATGGGCTGGCAAGATACAACTGCACCATTAATTCAAGGTTCATCTAAATTAGTCACTATTGGAGATGAAGTAAGTCATGATATTAAGTATGTTGATAATGATGCGATGACACGTGATGATGCTACTAACTATACAGTTAACGGTGAACGAGTAATCGCTGGTGCAAAAACAGTAAATAAAGGGATTTATAATGCTACTTTTACTGCTAAAGATGGATCAACATTAACAACTATGAATGGACCACGTCCAGTTACAGCTCACACAACTGTAAATGGTACTTATGCAAAAAATGGAGAAAAAACTTCTATTAATGATGTAGTACCTGGATTAGATTATACTCCACAAACGGGACTAATTACAGGGACAGCAACGGAATCTGGAATTTTCACAGCGGCTGTTTTAGCAAAAGACTATAATAATGCTACAATTGCAGGTAATTCAAATCAATGGAATATGAATGGTCAAGAAGCGCATGAAAATATTACGATTGCGGTAGCTCCTAAGATTACAGTTAAGAATGTTGAAGCTTATGCAACAACTGTACCTGTAACGATTTCAAAAGGTGCAAATACTGCGGAAATTACAATGCCAGATGGAACAGTGACGAAACTTGTAGTTAAAGATGGCAATTGGACAGTAGCTGCAGGTACTACAAATGCAGCAGTACAAGAAGGAGCAGTACTAGCAGCGGCATCAACTTCAGGAGATTCAACCATTAATTTAGCAGTAACTCCAGAATCCACAAAATACGTAGGTGTAGATAGTATTGCAGCGAAAGCAACTACAGATAGAGTGCATGCTAATTTACAACGTGAAGTATATACTGTTAAAGGGGTAAATAATAAAGAATATACAGCTACATTTAACAGTGCTACTGGTAAATATAATTTACCAACTGAGGATGCGTATCAATTAGTAGACAATGGCAATGGAACTTCTACATTAACTGAAAGACGTGTGTATACTGATGTGAAAGCAAACGGAGATATTGATTACATCGTATATGAATTCACTCGTACATGGAGTGCAACTTCTAATGCAGCTAACTTAGTAGATAAGATTGCTGAAATTCGTGAAAAAGGAAAAGTTACAGAAGTAGGAGATGTTACTCGTACAATTACAAATGTTCCGAAAATGCAAGTAGCCAATGCTCAAGGTACTATTGTAACTGTAAATTATGATTCAGTATCTAAACAATGGACAGCATCTGATGGTTCGACCGTTACAGCTACTGAATCAAACGCAGGATGGAAACTTGAAACGACTTCTGGTTTCAAAGGGTATGTATCATACCGTGAAGCATCTTCTACAGATGTAGCATCAATTCAAAATGCTAAACCAACAGGAACTTCAACAAGTTATTCAGAATCAAAAGGTACATCAGTAAAATTAATTAAATCTACCAAAGCAAATGTAGCATTCGCAGATACAATCGATGATAAAACATCAGTAACAGATTCAGATACGATTAAAACAAAAGTAACAGCAACTGCACCAGACGGTACAGTAACTACTTTTGACGGAGCTCAAGCAGAAGAAACAGCTTATATTCAAGCTCAACGTACAGCTGCAGAAAAATCACAACTAGCAGCAAATGCTATTAAAGATGCACATACAGCTGCTAATGAATTAGCAAATCTACAAGAATTATTAGATCGTCAAACTAGTATTGAAGAAGATGCTAAAAAAGCATTAGATAATCTTAAATTACGTTCTATTTCTCCAACAGCTCAAGCTTTAGCTGAAGAAAAACTTGAAAGAGTTAGAGAATACAAAGCTTCACTTCAAGCTGAGTTGGAAAAAGCTAAAACTAAGTTAGATACACTGAAAACTACTGAGACTACATCCCGTGATGAAGCTGTTGCGGCTGAAAAAGCTGTAGAAACAGCACGTACAGCTCTTAAAACAGCTGCAGAAGCAAATTTGGCTCGAGCTAATGCTTATGTATTATCTCAAAAAGGGCGTTACAAAGTAACAGCGAGAGCAGTAGACTCAAACGGTGTTGTAACAACTCCAACAGTAGATGGAACAGAGTCTGGTGAAGTTACAGAAGATGCAGTAGCAGAAACAACTTACTACATCGTAGTAACAGATCCAGAGAAATCATCAGGAGCTCAAGGTCAAAAACAAATTGACTCAATTGCAGATAATTTCAATGATGGAAAAGAAGGAACTACAGTATCAGATTTCAAACTAGTAGATCCAACGACAGGAAATAAAGTTGCTTCTGTAACAACTAAAGAAGGAACTTACACAGTCGATTCAACAACAGGAGAAGTAAGTTTCACTCCAGCAGAAGGCTTTGTAGGAACAGCTACACCGATAAAAGTTTCAGCAAATGTAACATTCAATGATGAGTCAGGAAATCCAGTAACAGTAGCGACAGAAAATACATATACACCAACTGTATATGGAGTTCAACCATCAAAAGATGAAACTACAGGAAAGCAGGGTCAAACTCAAACATCTAAATCAGGAAAAGATCGCTTCTCTGAGTTAAATACAGCAACAAACACTCTAGATGGAACAAATGTAGACTGGACAACAGCAGCATACTCTCTAGAAGGAGCTAATGAAAAAGGCAAAGTGGTAGTTGAAGGAGAAGGAACATACTCAATCGATCCAACAACAGGTGTAGTAAGATTCGAACCACTTCCAACATTTACAGGAGAAGGTAAAGGTGTTAATGTACAAGTATCAGTAACAGCGACTGATTCAGAAGGAAATAAAGTTCCAGTTACTTCAAAAGGTAAATATACACCAACAGTAACACCAGTAACCCCAACAGCAGCACCATCTACTTCAACTGGTGTTCAAGGTGAAATTCAAAAAGGAACACCAACATTTACAGAAGGAAATACAGAAGTACCAATTAAAGAAAACTCTGTAAAACTTCTCAATGCAGATGGAACAGAAGCAAATGGACCAGTAGATGCTTTAGATGAAAAAGGTAATAAGGTTGGTGAATACACTGTTAACCCAGCGACAGGAGAAGTAACCTTCAAACCAACAGACAAATCTTACACTGGACCAGTACAAGCAGCTAAAGTTCAAGCTGAAGATAAGAATGGAACAAAAGTTTCAACAACATACACTCCAAATATCGTAGGAGTAACACCAACAGCAACTCCAGATGAATCAGCAGGAGTACAAGGTGAAACACAAGAAGGAACAGTATCATTTGCACCAGGTGAAACAACAATTGGTGGTGAGAAGAAATCAGTTCCAATCAAAGCAAACTCAGCTAAATTGTTGAATGCAGATGGAACAGAAGCAAATGGGCCAGTCGATGCATTAGATGAGAATGGTAAAAAGGTTGGTGAATACACAATTGATCCAGCTACTAACAAAGTAACCTTCACACCAACTAATAAGACTTATGTTGGTAAGGTTCAACCAGCTAAAGTTCAAGCTGAAGACGAAAATGGAACAAAAGTTTCGACAACTTATACCCCAACAATTGTAGGAGTAACTCCAACATCTACGCCAGCTACAACAACAGATGTACAAGGTAAAACTCAAGAAAGCACAGTTTCATTTGAAGCTGGTAAGACAACGATTGACGGTAAAGAGAAATCTGTAAAAATCGATCCAGATACTTACACACTTCTAGATGAAGATGGAAAACCAGCTAAAGAGGTACCAGCTAAAGATCCAGAAGGAAACGTAATTGGCAAATATACTCTTAAAACTGTAGATGGAAAAGCTGTTGCAGTATTCGAGCCAACAGATAAAACATATTCAGGAGATGTACAACCAGTACGCGTTCAAGCTAAAGATAAAAATGGAACAGCTGTAGAAACAACTTACACACCGAAGATTACTCCTGTAACACCAACAGCAGAAGCAGCTAAATCAGAAGCTATCCAAGGTGACACTCAAAAAGGAACACCTTCATTCGTTCCTGGAGACAACATTGCTCCAATTAAAGAGAATTCATACAAACTTCTAGATAAAGAAGGAAATGAAGTTCCAGCAGGACAAACAACTCCAGCTTATGCTGAAGACGGAGTAACGCCAGTAGGTACTTACTCAATCGATCCAGCAACAGGAGAAGTAACCTTCACACCAACAGATAAATCATACACTGGTAAAGTAACACCAGCTAATGTTCAAGCAGAAGACACAAATGGGACTAAAGTTTCAACAACTTATACTCCATCAATCATTCCTGCCCAACCAGAAGCAGAACCAGTTAAAACTGTAGATGTTCAAGGTGCAACTCAAACAGGCAAACCAGAATTCCAAGGCGGAACAGCTATGGTTAACGGTGAAGAGAAAACTGTAGAAATGGACGATACAGTACCAGCTAAATTGGTAGATCCTAAGACTGGAGATAAAGTAGATTCATTAACTGTTGAAGGCGAAGGAACATACACAGTAGCTCCAGACGGCACAGTAACCTTCAAGCCAGAACCAAAATTCACAGGTGTAGCTAAAGGTGTTGAAGTAGTTCGTCAAGATAAGAACGGAACTCCAGCTAAAGCAACCTACACACCAGAAGTTAAACCAGTAACACCAACTGGAACAGACGCTGTAACAGAAGATGTTCAAGGTTCAACTCAAACAGATAAACCTGAATTCAAGGGTGGAACAGTAACAATCGATGGTGAAGAGAAAAAGGTTGATATCAATGAAGATAAACCAGCTAAATTGGTTGATCCAAAAACAGGAAATCCAGTTGATTCAGTAACCATCGAAGGCGAAGGAACATACACAGTAGCTCCTGACGGAACAGTTACCTTTACACCAGCGAAGAACTTCACAGGTAAGGGAACTGGTGTCACAGTTCAACGCGAAGATAAGAACGGCACACCAGTAACAGCTAAGTACACACCAGTTGTAAAACCAGCAACACCAACAAGTTCAGATGTTATCACTACAAATGTTCAAGGTGTAATTCAAGAAGGAACACCAACATTTGAAGGTGGAAAAGTAACTGTAAACGGTAAAGAAAAAACTGTTGAAATCGATGAAACTGTAAAACCAACATTTGACGATGGCACAACTGAGAAGAAAGTACCAGGCGAAGGAACTTACACAATCGACGAGAACGGTAAAGTAACCTTCACACCAGAGAAAACATTCACTGGTCAAGCAACAGGTGTAACAGTTAAACGTGTTGACAAAAATGGAACACCAATCACAGCTAAGTACACTCCAGTAGTCGTTCCAGTAACTCCAACCTCAAAAGATTCTGAATCAGAAGGTCCTAAAGGACAAACTCAATCAGGAACACCAATATTTGAAGGTGGTAAAGTTACAATCAACGGTAAGGAAGTTCCAGTTGAAATCGATGAAACTGTTAAACCAACATTTGACGATGGCACAACTGAGAAGAAAGTACCAGGTGAAGGAACATACACGATCGATGAAAACGGTAAAGTAACCTTCACACCAGAACCTGACTTCGTAGGAAAAGCTAAAGGTGTAACAGTTAAACGTGTAGATAAGAACGGTACACCAGTAACAGCTAAGTACACTCCAACAGTACATCCAGATACTTCACATGTTGATAAAGACGGTAACCCTCTTTCACCAACAGAAGACGGAACTAAACCATCTAAAGATATCCCAGGATATAAAGTAGTTAAAACTGAAATCGACGAAAAAGGAAATACAAAACATATCTATGAAAAAGTGACAACAACTCACAAAGATAAAGATGGTAATGTAATTCCAGGAACAACTACTGAGGAAGGTACAACTCCTAAGAAAGATATTCCAGGTTACCGCTTCGTAGAGACTAAGAAACTTCCAAACGGCGATACAGAGCACATTTATGAGAAAGTTAAGACAAGTCACAAGGATAAAGACGGAAACGAAATTCCAAACTATCCAACAGAAGACGGCGAACAACCTAAGAAAGATATCCCAGGTTACCGCTTCGTAGAGACTAAGAAACTTCCAAATGGCGATATCGAACACGTTTATGAGAAAGTTAAGACAAGTCACAAGGATAAAGACGGAAACGAAATTCCAAACTATCCAACAGAAGACGGCGAACAACCTAAGAAAGATATCCCAGGTTACCGCTTCGTAGAGACTAAGAAACTTCCAAATGGCGATGTAGAACACGTTTATGAGAAAGTTAAGACAAGTCATAAGGATAAAGACGGAAATGAAATTCCAAACTATCCAACAGAAGATGGCGAACAACCTAAGAAAGATATCCCAGGTTACCGCTTCGTAGAGACTAAGAAACTTCCAAATGGTGACATCGAACATGTCTACGAAAAAGTAACACCACCAGCTCCAACACCTTCACCAGTTCCTCAACCAAATCCAGGTAAGCAAAACACAACTACTTGGACTGATGAGAATGGAAATCCATTGAAACCAACTGAGCCAGGTTCTAAAGAACCAGGAACAATTCCAGGTTACGAATATGTGAAGACAGTGACAGATCCAAATGGAAATATCAGACATATCTTCAGAAAAGTTCAAACACCAACTCCAGTTGATCCAACTCAACCAGTACAACCAGTTGAGCCAGCAACTCCAGCAATGCCTGAACAGCCAGCTAAACCTCAAGTACCGGTTACTCCAGCACAACCAGTAGAGCCAGCAGCAGTGAAAGAAGCTGAAGGTAAACGCGAATTGCCAAATACTGGTACAGAAGACCATGCTAGTCTTGCAGCACTTGGACTTCTCGGAGTATTGAGCGGATTTGGTCTTGTAGCTCGCAAGAAGAAAGAAGACTAAGCTTTCTATTTGATATGATTTGTTTGGAATGAACAGATTATCCTTAAAGCTGATGAATCGAATGATTCATCAGCTTTTTGGCTATTTTGACTAGGAGAGGGTGACATAGTAAACAGCGAAATCAGGCTCTTAGAGAGGAAATAATGATGGCTCTTTGTCAACTGTAGTGGGTTGAAGAAAAGCTAAAATCTAGAAAGGACAAATTTCGTCCTTTCTTTTTTTGAGTATAACATCCATGTCGTTCATCTGAGATGTAAGTACTCCGTGGTTACCATCTACTAGCGAACCTATATGAGTAAACTACGTGAGCAATTGATACTCTTCAAAAATCAAATTCAAACACGTCAGCGTCGGCTTGTCGTACTCAAGTACTGCCTGCGCCTAGCTTTCTAGTTTGCTATTTGATTTTTATTGAGTATGAATTCGAACTAGAGAGGTGATTAATAGATTTATGCTATAGTCATGGCAGCTTGTATGCTTTTGATTCTAGTTTATCAAATAATAGATTAGAATTGTCAGATAATATCATTTTATGTTATAATGAAGAAAAAACAGAGGTGTTCAAATGTCAGAAGCAGGTCATAAGTTTTTAGCAAAATTGGGGAAAAAACGCTTACGTCCAGGTGGAAAACGTGCCACAGATTGGTTAATTGCAGAAGGAGGATTTTCAAAAGAAAAGAGAATACTAGAGGTTGCGTGTAATAGGGGAACTACAGCAATTGAGTTGGCACAGCGTTTTGGTTGTAAGATAACTGCTGTTGATATGGATGCTCAAGCTTTAGAAGTGGCTAAAAAATCTGCTGAAACGGCAGGTGTTGGTCATTTAATCAGTTTTGAAAGAGCAAATGCAATGAAACTTCCTTATGAAGATGCTAGTTTTGATATTGTTATAAATGAAGCTATGCTTACTATGCAAGCCGATCAAGCTAAGAAAAAATGTGTAATGGAATATCTAAGGGTTTTAAAACCTGAAGGTCTTCTCTTGACACATGATGTGCTTCTTAAGGAAGCTAAAGAGTCTGTCAGACAGGAACTGTCACAAGCAATTCATGTAAATGTAGGTCCTTTAACTCAAGGTGGTTGGGAAGAGGTGATGATAGAATCAGGTTATCGTGATGTGAAAGTATTGACTGGTGAAATGACATTAATGAAATTATCAGGTATGATTTATGACGAAGGTTGGCTAGGAACTTTGAAAATTTGTGTAAATGCTTGTAAAAAGGAGAATAGAAAGCAGTTTTTAACTATGTATAAAATGTTTAATAAGAATAAAAAGAACTTGGGCTTTATTGCTATGGCTAGTCATAAATCATCAAATCGTTAGATAATTATTGAAGTTAACTTTTCCTTTTTTCTTTCTTAAAAAATATGCTATAATAGAGAGTAAAAACTTTGAAAGAAAGAAAAAGATGAATTTAAAAGATTATATTGCAACAATTGAAAATTATCCTAAGGAAGGCATCACCTTCCGTGATATTAGTCCTTTGATGGCTGATGGAAATGCCTATAGCTATGCTGTTCGTGAAATTGTTCAGTATGCTACTGACAAGAAAATCGACATGATTGTAGGGCCTGAAGCTCGTGGTTTTATCGTGGGCTGTCCAGTTGCCTTTGAGTTGGGAATTGGTTTCGCGCCTGTTCGTAAGCCAGGTAAATTGCCACGCGAAGTTATTTCTGCTGACTATGAAAAAGAGTACGGTGTTGATACCTTGACTATGCACGCGGATGCCATCAAGCCAGGTCAACGTGTTCTTATCGTAGATGATCTCTTGGCAACAGGTGGAACTGTTAAGGCAACTATCGAAATGATTGAAAAGCTTGGTGGTGTTGTAGCAGGTTGTGCCTTCCTTGTTGAATTGGATGAATTAAACGGCCGTGAAAAAATCGGTGACTACGACTACAAAGTTTTGATGCATTATTAATGAAAAACAGTCCCTAGGGCTGTTTTCTCTACATTAGGATATAAAAATAGACTATAGCTAGTTAGAGAAAAACTATAATTGAAAACTATATCTTCTTGCAGTATAATAAAAGGACTAGGTGTTTGAGATTTGGCTTCAAACATATGCAATTATTCCTGAAAGAGTACAGTTAGGAGAGGGTTATGCCGATTCGAATTGATAAAAAATTACCAGCTGTTGAGATTTTACGGACAGAGAACATCTTTGTCATGGATGATCAACGTGCGGCCCACCAAGATATCCGTCCTTTGAAGATTTTAATCTTAAATCTTATGCCACAAAAAATGGTCACAGAGACCCAGTTGTTGCGCCATTTGGCCAATACACCCCTGCAACTGGATATTGATTTTCTCTATATGGAAAGCCACCGTTCTAAGACAACTCGTTCAGAGCACATGGAGACTTTTTATAAAACTTTTCCTGAAGTTAAGGACGAGTATTTTGATGGGATGATTATCACAGGTGCTCCAGTTGAGCATTTACCATTTGAGGAAGTGGACTATTGGGAGGAGTTCAGTCAGGTAATCGAGTGGTCCAAGACCCATGTCTATTCGACCCTTCATATCTGTTGGGGTGCTCAGGCTGGTCTTTATCTGCGCTATGGAGTGGAAAAATACCAGATGGACAGTAAGTTATCGGGTATTTATCCTCAGGACACCTTAAAGGAAGGTCACCTTCTCTTTAGAGGCTTTGACGATAGCTATGTATCCCCTCATTCACGGCACACGGAGATTTCTAAGGAAGAAATCTTAAATAAAACCAATCTTGAGATTTTATCAGAAGGTCCTCAGGTTGGGGTTTCGATTTTGGCCAGTCGAGATTTGCGTGAAATTTATAGTTTTGGTCATTTGGAATATGATCGTGATACCTTGGCAAATGAATATTTCCGAGATCGTGATGCAGGTTTGGATCCTCATATTCCAGAAAATTACTTTAAGGATGATGATGTTAATCAGACCCCATGTCTTTGTTGGTCTTCATCAGCAGCCCTCTTTTTCAGTAACTGGGTAAATTATGCAGTCTATCAGGAAACCCCTTTTGACTGGAGAAAAATAGAAGATGATGCTTCTGCATTTGGGTATTTATAAGAGGAATTATGACATATTTAGACGCTTTTAAATCAGGGAACTTGGTTTTACCGAGTGCCCTTCTCTTGCATTTTAAGGAACTCTTTCCTTCTAGTGACGATTTTCTGGTCTGGCAATTTTTCTATTTGCAAAATACGACAGGTTTGGATGAAATGTCGCCAAGCCAGATTGCTGAAAGGATTGGTAAGGAAATTTCGGATGTCAATCAAGCCATTTCCAATCTGACGGAGAGGGGACTGCTTCAGTATCGAACCATCGAATTAAATGGTGAAATCGAATTGCTTTTTGATGCTAGTTTAGCTTTGGAACGTTTGGATGACTTGCTTGGAGTTGCTCATTCGAATTCAGATCAGTTGACACCTCAAAACCAGCTCAAGAATTTGGTGGAAACCTTCCAGCAGGAATTAGGACGCTTGTTGACACCTTTTGAGATTGAGGATTTGACCAAGACACTAAAGGAAGATGGGACCAGTGCTGACTTGATTAAGGAGGCTCTTCGTGAAGCTGTTTTGAATGGAAAACCAAACTGGAAGTACATTCAGGCGATTTTAAGAAACTGGCGCCATGAAGGCATCAAAAGTGTGGCTCAAGTGGAGGCTAAACGAGCAGAGAGAGAAGCAAGCAATCCTCAGTTGACACAGGTATCTGCAGATTTCAGAAATGCTATGGATCTTTGGAAAGATTAATCGTTGGAAGCAGGCTTGAAATCCGAGTAAGATTTGCAAGCTGTGTATAATTGTGATAAAATAAGTAGAAAATAAATTGAAAAAAGAGGTATGTGAAATGTCACGTAAACCATTTATCGCTGGTAACTGGAAAATGAATAAAAATCCAGAAGAAGCTAAAGCATTCGTTGAAGCAGTTGCATCAAAACTTCCTTCATCAGATCTTGTTGAAGCAGGTATCGCAGCTCCAGCTCTTGATTTGACAACTGTTCTTGCTGCTGCAAAAGGTTCAAACCTTAAAGTTGCTGCTCAAAACTGCTACTTTGAAAATGCAGGTGCTTTCACTGGTGAAACAAGCCCACAAGTTTTGAAAGAAATCGGTACTGACTACGTTGTTATCGGTCACTCAGAACGCCGTGACTACTTCCATGAAACTGACGAAGATATCAACAAAAAAGCAAAAGCAATCTTTGCAAACGGTATGCTTCCAATCATCTGTTGTGGTGAGTCACTTGAAACTTACGAAGCTGGTAAAGCTGCTGAATTCGTAGGTGCTCAAGTATCTGCTGCATTGGCTGGATTGACTGCTGAACAAGTTGCTGCCTCAGTTATCGCTTACGAACCAATCTGGGCTATCGGTACTGGTAAATCAGCTTCACAAGACGATGCACAAAAAATGTGTAAAGTTGTTCGTGACGTTGTAGCTGCTGACTTCGGTCAAGAAGTTGCAGACAAAGTTCGTGTTCAATACGGTGGTTCTGTTAAACCTGAAAACGTTGCTTCATACATGGCTTGCCCAGACGTTGACGGTGCCCTTGTAGGTGGTGCGTCACTTGAAGCAGAAAGCTTCTTGGCTTTGCTTGACTTTGTAAAATAATCAGTAGCAAAAGCTAGGTGGAACAGCATTCATATGTCTGTTCCATTTTTTATAGGAGAGGAAAGATTGAAAACAAAGATTGGAAAAATTGGATTAGCAAGTATCTGTTTGCTCGGCTTGGCAGTTAGTCATGTAGCTGCAAATGAAACTGAGGTAGCAAAAACTTCGCAGGATGCAACGACAGTTTCAAGTAGTTCAGAGCAAAATCAGTCTTCTAATAAAACTCAAACGAGCGCAGGAGTAAAGACCAATGCTTCTGCCCACTGGGATGGGGATTATTATGTAAAGGCTGATGGTTCCAAAGCAAAGAGTGAGTGGATTTTTGATAACTACTATAAGGCTTGGTTTTATATTAAGTCAGACGGTCGTTATGCTCAAAATGAGTGGCAGGGCAATTACTACCTAAAATCAGGTGGTTATATGGCTAAGAATGAATGGGTTTATGATAACGCCTATAAGAATTGGTTTTACCTGAAGTCTGATGGTTCTTATGCTAACCAGGAATGGTATTCTGTTGGAGGTAAATGGTACTATTTTAAAAAATGGGGCTATTTAGCTAAAAGTCAATGGCAGGGAAGTTATTTCCTAAATAGTCAAGGTGCTATGATGCAAAATGAATGGCTTTATGATCCAGCCTATTCGTCTTACTTCTATCTCAAATCTGATGGCTCTTATGCTAATCAAGAGTGGCAAAAGGTAGACGGCAAGTGGTACTATTTCAAGAAGTGGGGTTACATGGCTCAAGATGAGTGGCATGGAAACTATTATTTGACAGGAAGTGGTGCTATGGCTACTGGTGAATTAGTCATGGATGATGCTCGCTATATTTTTTCTGACTCAGGTGAGTTAAAAGAAAAGAAAGACTTGAATGTTGGCTGGGTTCACCGAAATGGCAGACGTTATTTCTTTAACCATCGTGAAGAACAAGTTGGGACTGATCAAGTTAAAAAGGTCATCGATGTCAGTGAACACAATGGTCGTATCAGTGACTGGAAAAAGGTCATCGATGATAATGGAGTAGATGGAGTCATTGTTCGTTTGGGATACAGTGGAACTGAGGACAAGGAATTGGCTCATAATATCAAGGAGTTAAACCGGCTTGGAATTCCTTACGGTGTTTACCTCTATACTTATGCTGAAAATGAGACCGATGCTGAGAATGATGCTAATCAAACTATTGAACTCTTGAAAAAATACAAGATGAACTTGTCTTATCCAATCTACTATGATGTTGAAAACTGGGAATATGTCAATAAAAGTAAAAGAGCTCCAAGTGATACTGGAACTTGGGTCAAGATTATCAATAAGTATATGGCAACCATGAAGCATGCTGGTTACCAAAACGTGAAAGTTTATAGCTATCGTCAACTTTTGCAAACTCGTTTGAATCATCCTGATATTTTACAACATGTTAACTGGGTTGCAGCCTATACGGATGCGCTTGATTGGAATAATCCTCATTATTCAGGAGAAAAAGGTTGGCAATATACATCAACTGAGTCTCTAAAAGGAATTAGGGGACATGTTGATGTCAGCGTCTGGTATTAAGATGTAAAACTGAGAAAAGAGTGTACAAATTGTATGCTTTTTTCTTTAGTTTATCTATGTTAAGAGAGTTTGAAAGTGACTGAGTTTCATTCTAAAAAATTCTTAAATTATCAGTCTATTGCAACTTTTCTCATGTGAGTTATTTGGCTTGCTATTTGTTTTCCTTAGTAGTATACTAAGGTAGTAATCAGTAAGAAGTGGTTACAAAAAATAATAAACGAGGTAAAATAAAATGGTAGAATTGAAAAAAGAAGCAGTAAAAGACGTAACATCATTGACAAAAGTAGCGCCAGTAGCATTGGCAAAAACAAAGGAAGTATTGAACCAAGCTGTTGCTGATTTGTACGTAGCTCACGTTGCTTTGCACCAAGTACACTGGTATATGCGCGGTCGTGGTTTTCTTGTGTGGCATCCAAAAATGGATGAATACATGGACAGCCTTGATGGCTATCTTGACGAAATCAGCGAACGTTTGATTACACTTGGTGGCAGCCCATTCTCTACTTTGACAGAATTCCTTCAACATAGTGAAATCGAAGAAGAAGCTGGTGAATACCGTAATGTTGAAGAAAGCTTGGAACGTGTCCTAGATGTTTATCGTTATCTCATCACTCTGTTCCAAAAAGCTTTGGATGTTACTGATGAAGAAGGTGATGATGTGACAAACGATATCTTTGTTGGTGCTAAAGCTGAACTTGAGAAAACGGTTTGGATGCTTGCGGCAGAACTTGGACAAGCTCCCGGTTTGTAAGAAATAATAGATATATAAATCTGTAGGAATTTTCTTACAGATTTTTTCTATTCTGCAAGCTATTCCAAACCAGTCTTTTTTTGAGTTTTTTGATAAAATAGTACTATCAGTGAAAAGGATGGAAGCATGACTAAGAAAATCGTAGCTATTTGGGCCCAGGATGAAGAGGGTGTGATTGGTAAGGACAATCGTCTGCCTTGGCATTTACCAGCAGAACTGCAACACTTCAAAGAAACAACTCTGAATCATGCTATCTTGATGGGGCGCGTGACCTTTGATGGGATGCGGCGTCGCTTGCTTCCAAAACGGGAGACCTTGATTTTGACACGTAACCCGGAAGAAAAAATAGATGGTGCGGCTACTTTTCAGGATATCCAGTCTGTCTTGGACTGGTATCAGGCTCAAGAAAAGAATCTCTATATTATCGGTGGAAAGCAGATTTTTCAGGCTTTTGAACCCTACCTTGACGAAGTGATTGTGACTCACATTCATGCTCGGGTGGAAGGAGATACCTATTTTCCTGAAGAGTTTGACTTGTCTCTTTTTGAGACTGTTTCAAGCAAATCTTATACCAAAGATGAGAAAAATCCTTATGATTTTACCATCCAATACCGCAAGAGAAAGGAAGTCTAATGGAACGTAGTATATTTGGTTTTTTCACAGCCATGCTGTGTTTGGTCTGCTTACTTGCAGGAGCACAGGCTTTTCGTAAAAAGCGCTATGGACTTTCTGTCCTGCTCTGGTTAAATGCTTTTACCAATTTGGTCAATAGTATCCATGCTTTTTACATGACCTTATTTTAGATAGAATGACAGTATAGAATAGAACGGAAGGAAATCATGCCTACAAATAGGAATAATGATATGATGGTTTATTGCTCATTTTGTGGCAAAAGCCAAGAAGAAGTACAAAAAATAATCGCTGGGAACAACGCCTTTATCTGTAATGAATGTGTGGAGTTAGCCCAGGAGATCATTCGAGAGGAGTTGGCGGAAGAAGTCTTGGCAGACTTGTCTGAGGTACCAAAACCAATTGAACTCCTCCATATCTTGAACCACTATGTAATCGGTCAAGATCGTGCCAAACGTGCCTTGGCAGTGGCAGTTTACAACCACTACAAACGCATCAATTTTCATGATACGCGTGAAGAGTCGGAAGATGTGGATTTGCAGAAGTCAAACATCTTGATGATTGGCCCAACTGGTTCTGGGAAAACTTTCTTGGCCCAGACCTTGGCTAAGAGCTTGAATGTACCTTTTGCGATCGCAGATGCGACAGCTCTTACTGAGGCTGGTTATGTGGGTGAGGACGTGGAAAATATCCTCCTCAAACTCTTGCAGGCTGCTGACTTTAACATTGAACGTGCAGAGCGTGGCATTATCTATGTGGATGAAATTGACAAGATTGCCAAGAAGAGCGAGAACGTGTCTATCACACGTGATGTTTCTGGTGAAGGTGTGCAACAAGCCCTTCTCAAGATTATTGAGGGAACAGTTGCTAGCGTACCGCCTCAAGGTGGACGCAAGCATCCACAACAAGAGATGATTCAAGTGGATACTAAAAATATCCTCTTCATCGTGGGTGGTGCCTTTGATGGCATTGAAGAAATCGTCAAACAACGTCTTGGAGAAAAAGTCATTGGATTTGGTCAAAATAACAAGGCGATTGACGAAAACAGCTCTTACATGCAAGAAATCATCGCAGAAGATATTCAAAAATTCGGTATTATCCCTGAGCTGATTGGACGCTTGCCTGTTTTTGCTGCTCTTGAACAGTTGACAGTAGATGATTTGGTTCGTATCTTGAAGGAACCAAGAAATGCTTTGGTCAAACAGTACCAAACCTTGTTATCTTATGATGATGTTGAGTTGGAATTTGACGACGAAGCCCTTCAAGAAATCGCCAATAAGGCTATCGAACGCAAAACAGGGGCGCGTGGTCTTCGCTCGATTATCGAAGAAACAATGCTGGACGTCATGTTTGAAGTACCGAGTCAGGAAAATGTGAAATTGGTCCGCATCACTAAAGAAGCTGTCGATGGAACGGATAAACCAATCCTAGAAACAGCCTAGAGGTGACTATGGAACTTAATACACACAATGCTGAAATCTTGCTCAGTGCAGCTAATAAATCCCATTATCCGCAGGATGAACTGCCAGAGATTGCCCTAGCAGGGCGTTCCAATGTTGGCAAGTCTAGCTTTATCAACACTATGTTGAACCGTAAGAATCTCGCCCGAACATCAGGGAAACCTGGTAAAACCCAGCTTCTCAACTTCTTTAATATCGATGATAAGATGCGCTTTGTGGATGTGCCTGGTTATGGCTATGCCCGCGTTTCCAAAAAGGAACGTGAAAAGTGGGGGCGCATGATTGAGGAGTATCTGACAACTCGGGAAAATCTCCGTGCAGTTGTTAGTCTAGTTGACCTCCGTCATGACCCATCAGCAGATGATGTGCAGATGTACGAATTTCTCAAGTATTATGAGATTCCGGTTATCATCGTTGCGACCAAGGCGGACAAGATTCCTCGTGGTAAATGGAATAAGCACGAATCAGCAATCAAAAAGAAATTAAACTTTGACCCAAGTGACGACTTCATCCTCTTTTCATCTGTCAGCAAGGCAGGGATGGATGAGGCTTGGGATGCAATCTTAGAAAAATTGTGAGGAAAAGAAAATGGCAAAAACAATTCATACAGACAAAGCTCCAAAGGCTATCGGACCATATGTTCAAGGAAAAATCGTTGGCAATCTTTTGTTTGCTAGCGGTCAAGTTCCCCTATCTCCTGAAACTGGGGAAATCGTTGGAGAAACGATCCAAGAACAGACAGAGCAAGTCTTGAAAAACATCGGTGCTATTTTGGCAGAGGCAGGAACTGACTTTGACCATGTTGTCAAAACAACTTGTTTTTTGAGTGATATGAACGACTTTGTTCCTTTTAACGAGGTTTACCAAACGGCCTTTAAAGAGGAATTTCCAGCTCGTTCAGCTGTGGAGGTAGCTCGTCTTCCTCGTGATGTAAAAGTCGAAATCGAAGTCATCGCAGAGATTGGATAAGCTAGTTGAAGTTTGGTGTTGCCAAACTTCTTTTGATATAAGGAGAAAAAGATGACAAAGAAACAACTTCACTTGGTGATTGTGACAGGAATGAGTGGTGCAGGGAAAACAGTTGCTATTCAGTCCTTCGAAGATTTGGGTTATTTTACTATTGATAATATGCCGCCAGCTCTCTTGCCTAAGTTTTTGCAGTTGGTGGAAACAAAGGAAGACGACCATAAGTTGGCCTTGGTAGTAGATATGCGTAGCCGTTCTTTCTTCTCAGAGATTCAAGCTGTTTTGGATGAGTTGGAAAATCAAGATGATTTGGATTTCAAAATCCTCTTTTTGGATGCTGCAGATAAGGAATTGGTCGCGCGCTACAAGGAAACCAGACGAAGTCACCCACTAGCAGCTGACGGTCGGATTTTAGATGGAATTAAGCTGGAACGTGAACTCTTAGCACCACTGAAAAACATGAGCCAAAATGTTGTGGATACGACAGAACTCACTCCACGTGAACTGCGTAAAACCATTGCAGAGCAGTTTGCGGATCAGGAACAAGCCCAGTCTTTCCGTATCGAAGTCATGTCTTTTGGCTTTAAATATGGAATCCCGATTGATGCAGATTTAGTCTTTGATGTCCGATTCTTGCCAAATCCCTACTACCTACCAGAACTGAGAAACCAAACGGGTGTGGATGAACCAGTTTATGACTATGTCATGAATCATCCTGAGTCAGAAGACTTTTATCAACATTTGTTGGCCTTGATTGAGCCGATTTTGCCAAGTTACCAAAAGGAAGGGAAGTCTGTTTTGACTATTGCCATGGGTTGTACGGGTGGACAACACCGTAGTGTGGCCTTTGCTAAACGCTTGGCGCAGGACTTATCCAAGAATTGGCCTGTCAATGAAGGGCATCGTGATAAAGACCGAAGAAAGGAAACGGTAAACCGTTCATGAGAAAACCAAAGATAACGGTGATTGGTGGAGGGACTGGGATCCCCGTCATTCTTAAAAGTCTACGTGAAAAAGATGTGGAAATCGCTGCTATCGTAACGGTGGCAGATGATGGTGGTTCATCAGGTGAACTCCGAAAAAATATGCAACAATTGACACCGCCAGGTGATCTTCGTAATGTCCTTGTGGCCATGTCGGATATGCCTAAGTTTTATGAGAAAGTCTTTCAGTATCGCTTTTCTGAAGATGCTGGAGCCTTTGCTGGCCATCCATTGGGTAATCTCATTATCGCTGGCCTGTCAGAAATGCAGGGTTCGACCTATAATGCCATGCAGTTACTGAGCAAATTTTTCCATACAACTGGGAAGATTTATCCTTCCAGTGACCATCCCTTGACCCTTCATGCAGTCTTTCAGGATGGGACAGAAGTGGCTGGAGAGAGCCATATTGCAGACCATCCAGGCATGATTGACCATGTCTATGTGACCAATACCCTCAACGATGATACGCCTCTGGCTAGCCGTCGAGTAGTGCAGACCATTCTTGAAAGTGACATGATTGTCCTCGGACCTGGTTCCCTCTTTACCTCGATTTTGCCCAATATCGTGATTAAGGAAATTGGGAAGGCTCTTTTGGAAACTAAGGCAGAAATCGCCTATGTCTGCAATATTATGACCCAACGTGGGGAGACGGAACACTTTACAGATAGTGACCACGTGGAGGTCCTGCATCGTCACCTTGGTCGCCCTTTTATCGATACTGTTTTGGTGAATATCGAAAAAGTGCCTCAGGAATACATGAATTCCAACCGTTTTGATGAATACTTGGTGCAGGTGGAACATGATTTTGCTGGTCTTTGTAAGCAAGTTCCGCGTGTGATTTCATCCAACTTCCTTCGTCTGGAAAATGGGGGTGCCTTCCACGATGGAGATTTGATTGTGGATGAATTGATGCGGATTATACAGGTGAGAAAATGAGTTTCACAGTAGCAGTAAAAGAAGAAATTCTAGGTCAGCACCATCTAAGCCGGCATGAATTATCTGCCATTATCAAGATGTCTGGTAGCATCGGTCTCTCGACCTCGGGCCTAACCTTGTCTGTCGTGACAGAAAATGCCAAACTGGCTCGTCACCTCTATGAGTCCTTTCTCCATTTCTATGAAATCAAATCGGAAATCCGACACCACCAAAGAAGTAATCTTCGTAAGAATCGGGTCTATACCGTTTTTACAGATGAAAAGGTGCAGGACCTGCTGAGTGATTTGCACTTGGCAGACTCCTTTTTTGGTCTGGAAACAGGTATTGACGAGGAGATTTTATCAGACGAGGAAGCAGGTCGTGCTTATCTTTGTGGCGCTTTCTTGGCAAATGGAAGCATCCGTGACCCTGAGTCAGGCAAGTACCAGTTGGAAATCAGTTCTGTTTATCTGGACCACGCGCAAGGGCTTGCCTCTCTTCTCCAGCAATTTTTACTGGATGCCAAGGTGCTTGAGCGTAAGAAGGGGGCAGTGACCTATCTCCAGCGAGCTGAAGACATTATGGACTTTTTGATAGTCATCGGAGCCATGCAGGCGCGTGATGATTTTGAGCGGGTTAAGATTTTGCGAGAAACTCGTAACGACCTCAATCGGGCCAATAATGCCGAGACAGCCAATATTGCTCGGACAGTTTCTGCCAGCATGAAGACTATCAATAATATCAGTAAAATCAAAGATATCATGGGCTTAGAAAATCTGCCAGTGGATTTGCAGGAAGTAGCGCAGTTGCGGATTCAGCACCCAGACTACTCTATCCAGCAGTTAGCAGATAGCCTCAGCAATCCCCTTACAAAAAGTGGTGTCAACCACAGACTTAGAAAAATAAACAAGATTGCGGATGAATTATAAAACCACGAATCGTAGGACTCGTGGTTCTTTTTTATAAACTAGTTGAGTGTTTTGGTTGTACTTTTTGCTCTGGGTCAATGTAGTTGATGGCATTGTTGACAGCGGTTGGTGCTTCTCCAAGCCCTGTCGCAATCAGATCAATTTTTCCGTCATAGTAGCAGCAGTCACCAATAGCATAGATACCTGCTTGGCTGGATTCCTGTTTGCTGTTGACGATAATCTTGTGGCGGTTGAGGTCTAGACCCCAGTTTTTAAGGTTACCAACAGAAGATTTGAAACCATAGTTGACAAAGAGGTGATCTAAGTCAATCGTTTCTGTCTCATCAGATTTGACTTTTGTGATTTCAAGTTTATCGAGCCTTTTTCCATCTCCAAGGAGTTGGCTCGGGACGAATGGTGTCTTGATGGTCACAGAAGATTCCTGCAAGGCTTGGACACTGTGTTCCAAGGCACGGAAATTATCTCTGCGGTGAACAAGGGTGGTTGGTGAAATTTTTTCAAAAGCCAAAGCCCAATCTACAGCTGAGTCCCCACCACCCAGAATCGTCACTTTCTTACCAGCGTATTGCTGGATGTTGGAAACGTGGTAATGGATATTTTCATAGCCTTCAACGCCTTCTAGTTCCAGCGGACGTGGTTTGAAGGCACCGCCACCCATAGCGATGATAACTGTTTTAGTCAGGTGACTTCCTTTAGAAGTTGTGATGACAAATCCTTCTTCTTGTTTTTCAATCTCAAGAACCGTTTCATTGAGATGAATAGGGGTATCAAATTCATTTAATTGCTCGATTAGACGGTTAGTCAATTCTTCTCCAGTCAGGTTTGGGAAACCTGGGACGTCTAAAATTTCCTTTTCAGGATAGAGAATAGCAGGTTGTCCACCTAGTTGTGGAAGGGAGTCGATGATTTGGACCTTGGCTTGGCGTAGATGTGCATAGAAGGTTGCAAAAAGCCCGACGGGACCACCACCTACAATGGTAATATCATAGAGTTGAGACATGGTTTCTCCTTTGTTTTTTCTAGTCAGTTTATTTTATCATATTTTTTCTTTAATTTAAAATGAAGTAGGATAGGGAAAAAAATGCCAGAAAAATGGTATAATAGAAAGGAACGTGTTTGGACAGAGAGGAGACAGCAGATGAACTTTCAACAATTATCCAACCTGCAATATTGGACTAGCTTGTTTTCTAGTCCTTGGAGTATTGCCATCAATGTGTTTGATATTTTGATTGTGGCCTATATTTTATATCGTTTTACAAAAGCGATAGCTGGCACCAAGATTATGATTTTGGTGCGTGGGGTCGTGATCTTTGTATTAGCCCAGGTTGTGGCCAATATCCTTGGTTTAACAACGATTTCTTGGTTGATTAATCAAATTATCACCTATGGGGTTATTGCTGCGGTTGTTATCTTCTCTCCAGAGATTCGGACTGGTTTGGAACGCTTGGGAAGGGCGACAGATTTCTTTTCTACTGCTCAAATTAGTGCAGAGGAGCAAATGATCCGTGCCTTTGTCAAGTCGGTTGAATATATGAGTCCTCGTAAGATTGGTGCTCTGGTTGCCATCCAACGAGTTCGGACCTTACAAGAATACATTGCGACAGGGATTCCTTTGGATGCCAAAATTTCGGCAGAACTCCTCATCAATATTTTTATTCCCAACACTCCTCTACACGATGGTGCTGTGATTATCAGAGAAAATCGAATAGCAGTAACCTCTGCCTATCTGCCCTTGACAGAAAGCACAGGGATTTCCAAGGAATTTGGGACCAGACACCGAGCGGCTATCGGTTTATCAGAAGTGTCCGATGCCTTGACCTTTATCGTCTCAGAGGAAACAGGTGGTATTTCTATTACCTACAATGGGGTTTTCAAGCATGATTTGACGATTGAAGAATTTGAAGCAGAGCTACGAGCAATTCTTTTGCCAGCTGTTGAGGAAAAAGTCAGTTTCAAGGACCGTTTGCTAGGAGGTTGGAAATATGAGAAAAAATAGTCTATATATCATCTCATCTCTTTTTTTTGCTTGTGTCTTATTTATCTATGCAACGTCAACCAACTTTCAAAATAGCAATACCGCAAGGCAGGTCAAATCAGAAACCTACACCAATACGATAACGAACGTTCCTATCGATATCCACTATGATAATGAACAGTATTTCATTAGCGGATTTGCATCAGAAGTTTCAGTGGTATTAACCGGAGCTAATCGTGTGACCTTGGCCAGCGAAATGCAGGAGAGCACTCGTAAGTTTAAGGTAACTGCTGATTTGACGGATGCCAGTATTGGAACAATTGAAGTTCCCTTAAATATTGAAAATCTGCCAAGTGGATTGACTGCTGTGGCAACGCCTCAAAAGATTACAGTGAAAGTTGGGAAGAAGGTTAAACGAGATGGGATGATTGTTGTGCCACAAGTTGACCAAAGCCAGATTGATCCCAAGCTACAACTTGATAGTGTAACCGTGTCAAATGAACGCGTTTCGGTCACAACTGACCAAGAAACATTAGCTAAGATTGACAAAATTATTGCACTTTTACCAACCAGCGAACGCATAACAGGTAATTACAGTGGTTCGGTACCTTTGCAGGCAATCGACCGTAATGGTGTTGTCTTACCGGCAGTTATTACTCCGTTCGACACAACAATGAAGGTGACTACAAAACCAGTAGCACCAAGTTCAAGTACATCAAATTCAACAACAAGCAGTTCGTCGGAGACATCTTCGTCAACGAAAGCAACTAGTTCAAAAACGAATTAAAAATAGGAAAAGGATTTTATAAAAATGGGTAAATATTTTGGGACTGATGGAGTCCGTGGAGAAGCTAACGTAGAATTAACGCCAGAATTGGCCTTTAAACTAGGACGTTTTGGAGGCTATGTTCTTAGCCAACATGAAACGGAAGCACCGAAAGTTTTTGTAGGACGTGACACACGTATTTCAGGGGAAATGCTAGAATCTGCCTTGGTGGCAGGTCTCCTCTCTGTAGGGATTCACGTCTACAAACTTGGTGTTCTTGCAACACCAGCAGTAGCTTACTTGGTTAAAACTGAAGGGGCAAGTGCCGGTGTCATGATTTCTGCTAGCCACAACCCAGCCCTTGATAATGGGATTAAGTTCTTTGGTGGTGATGGTTTCAAACTAGATGATGAAAAAGAAGCAGAAATTGAAGCCCTGCTAGATGCTGCAGAAGACACTCTGCCACGTCCAAGTGCTGAAGGCTTGGGAACCTTGGTAGATTATCCAGAAGGCTTGCGTAAGTATGAAGGATATCTTGTTTCAACTGGAACTCCTCTTGAAGGAATGAAGGTTGCCTTGGATACGGCCAATGGTGCAGCTTCTACAAGTGCCCGTCAAATCTTTGCAGATCTTGGCGCTCAATTGACGGTTATCGGGGAAACACCAGACGGTCTTAACATCAATCTTAATGTTGGTTCAACCCACCCAGAAGCCCTTCAAGAAGTGGTCAAAGAAAGCGGATCAGCGATTGGTTTGGCCTTTGACGGAGACAGTGACCGTTTGATTGCTGTTGATGAGAATGGTGAGATCGTTGATGGTGACAAAATCATGTACATTATCGGAAAGTACCTTTCTGAAAAAGGACAATTGGCCCAAAATACAATTGTGACAACTGTTATGTCCAACCTTGGTTTCCACAAGGCCTTGGACCGTGAAGGCATTAACAAGGCAGTCACTGCAGTTGGCGACCGCTATGTTGTGGAAGAAATGAGAAAATCAGGCTACAACCTCGGTGGTGAACAGTCTGGTCACGTCATCTTGATGGACTACAATACAACAGGTGATGGTCAATTATCAGCTGTCCAATTGACAAAAATCATGAAGGAAACTGGTAAGAGCTTGTCAGAGTTGGCAGCAGAAGTAACCATCTATCCACAAAAATTAGTCAATATCCGAGTGGAAAATGCTATGAAGGAAAAGGCTATGGAAGTGCCAGCTATCAAGGATATCATCGAGAAGATGGAAGAAGAAATGGCAGGGAATGGGCGTATCCTTGTTCGTCCAAGTGGAACAGAGCCCCTCTTGCGTGTTATGGCAGAAGCTCCTACAACAGAAGAAGTGGACTACTATGTTGATACTATCGCAGATGTAGTTCGAGCTGAAATCGGGATTGACTAAATCCTAGAAAACTAGATGAAAATAAAAAATTATGGTACAATAGCTTATAATATTGTAGCCGAGGGAGAAAGACATGAATCTTAAACGTGAACAAGAATTTGTTAGTCAGTATCATTTTGATGCGCGTAATTTTGAATGGGAAAATGAAAATGGAGCTCCTGAAACTAAGGTGGATGTGAACTTCCAATTAATTCAACATGACCAAGAAAATCAAGTGACTTCCTTGATTGTTGTCTTGAGTTTTATGATTGTATTTGATAAATTTGTCATCAGTGGAACCATTTCACAGGTGAATCATATCGATGGTCGTATTGTTAACGAACCAAGTGAATTGAACCAAGAAGAAGTGGAAACCTTGGCTCGTCCATGTTTGAACATGCTCAACCGTTTGACTTACGAAGTAACTGAAATTGCATTAGACTTACCAGGAATCAATTTGGAGTTCTAATATGAAATTAGCTGTTATCACAGATTCCTCTGCCTATCTCAGTGCAGATACCTTGCAAAGAGAAGATTTATATGTCTTGGATATTCCTGTCAATATTGATGGTGAGGAGTATGTTGAGGGTATCAATCTGACTGCTGAGGAATTTTACCAAAAAATGGCTCAGGCTTCTGAATTGCCTAAGACCAGTCAACCGAGTATTGCCAAGTTAGATGAGATTCTAACTTCGCTCAAAGAACAAGGCTATACCCATGCTTTGGGGCTTTTCCTATCTTCTGGAATTTCAGGTTTTTACCAAAATATCCAGTACATGGTCGATGATTATGAGGGCTTAACCATTGCCTTCCCAGACACTTTGATTACAAGTGCTCCTCTGGGTATCATGGTTGAAAGTGTCTTTAACTGGCGAGACCAGGGCGATGACTTTGCCATTATTCAGGATAAGCTAGCTATTCAAATTAGTCACACATCTGCTTTCATCATGGTCGATGATTTGGATCATTTGGTAAAAGGGGGACGCCTTTCAAATGGAGCTGCGATTTTGGGCAATCTGCTAAGCATTAAGCCAATCCTCTATTTCAATGACCAAGGTGTGATTGAAGTTTACGAAAAAGTTCGTACTGAAAAGAAAGCAACCAAGCGCTTAATTGAGATTATCAAGGAAGTCACAGCTTCAGGCCAATATCGTATCATTGTCATTCACGGGAATGCTCCTGAAAAGGCTGAGGAATTGCGTCAGCACTTGCTAGATTCTGAAGTGGGTACGGATATTTCACTTGCTACATTTGGTAGTGTCATTGGGACACACCTAGGAGCAGGAAGCATTGCTCTGGGTTATATTCCAGTGATTTAGTTGGCGCTTCTAGGCTAGTTAAGAAATAGCAATTGAACACGGACTACCTGCCTCTTGAAAAAAGATGCCTGTCTTGCCTTTCATGGAAAGTCAGCGCCATCCCCTATTTTTCACGGGCAGCTAAGGCCCTTTGTATCTTGATAATTGAACACGCCTGGAACCCTTTGTGAAAAAGATAGTTCTTCCAAGGAGGAGACACTCCTTGATTAGAACTCCTATTTTCACTCTGTGTTCTTACAGGCTTTGTATCTTAGAAATTGAACACGGACTACCTGCCTCTTGAAAAAAGATGCCTGTCTTGCCTTTCATGGAAAGTCAGCGTCATTCCCTATTTTTCAAGGGCAGCTATCGTCCTTTGTATCTTAGTCAGGAGTAGAGATGAGTATTCGAGTAATTATTGCTGGTTTTAAGGGAAAGATGGGCCAGGCTGCTTGTCAGATGGTCTTGGCTGATCCAGACTTGGACTTGGTAGCAGTTTTGGATCCCTTTGAGTCTGAGTTAGAATGGCAAGGAATTCCTGTTTTCAAGGATAAGGCTGATTTAGCAGGCTTTGAAGCGGATGTCTGGGTAGATTTTACAACTCCAGCTGTTGCCTATGAAAATACACGCTTTGCTCTTGAAAATGGCTTTGCTCCAGTAGTTGGAACAACAGGTTTCACAAGTGAAGAAATTGCAGAACTAAAAGCATTCTCTCGTGCCCAAGATTTGGGTGGTTTGATTGCTCCAAATTTCGCCTTGGGTGCTGTCTTGCTTATGCAATTTGCAAAGCAGGCTGCTAAATATTTCCCAAATGTGGAGATTATCGAGCTCCATCATGACAAGAAAAAGGATGCCCCGAGTGGAACAGCTATTAAAACAGCTGAGTTGATGGCAGAAGTTCGAGAGTCTATCCAGCAGGGTGCAGCAGATGAGGAAGAATTGATTGCAGGTGCCCGTGGTGCTGACTTTGATGGCATGCGCATCCACTCAGTTCGTTTACCAGGCTTGGTAGCACATCAGGAAGTCATCTTTGGCAATCAAGGAGAAGGATTGACCCTTCGTCATGACTCCTATGATCGCAGCTCCTTCATGACAGGGGTGAATTTGGGAATTAAAGAAGTTGTCAAGCGTCATGAGCTTGTCTATGGATTAGAACACTTATTATGAGATTAACGCAAATGCCTTCTGAATTTCAGAAGGCTTTACCAGTATTAGAAAAAATTAAAGAAGCAGGTTTTGAAGCCTATTTTGTTGGGGGTTCTGTTCGAGATGCCCTTCTCAATCGCCCTATCCATGATGTGGATATTGCGACGTCTTCTTATCCAGAGGAGACCAAGCAGATTTTTCCGCGAACAGCCGATATCGGAATCGAGCATGGAACTGTCTTGGTCTTAGATGGGGATGAGGAGTATGAGGTAACCACTTTTCGGACAGAGGATGTCTATGTGGACTATCGCAGACCCAGTGCGGTTTCCTTTGTTCGTTCGCTAGAAGAAGACCTCAAGCGCCGTGATTTTACAGTCAATGCCTTTGCCTTGGACGAGACAGGAGAAATCGTTGACTTGTTCCATGGTTTAGACGATTTGGAAAATCAAGTCTTGAGGGCGGTTGGAGTGGCAAGTGAGCGTTTCAACGAAGACGCTCTGCGGATTATGCGTGGTTTTCGTTTTCAGGCTAGTCTTGGCTTTGAACTTGAGCCAGAAACCTTTAAAGCAATGAAGACCTTGACGCCACTTTTGGAGAAAATTTCTGTGGAGCGTACCTTCGTTGAGTTTGATAAACTCTTGCTGGCTCCATTTTGGAGAAGGGGCTTGGCTTCCATGATTGAGAGTCAAGCTTATGACTATCTCCCTGATATGGCATCTAGCCAGGACGAGCTTAATAGACTGTTTGATTTGGAGACTGATTTCACCTTTAAATCCTCTGAACAAGCCTGGGCAGCTCTACTGTGGGCTTTGGAGATTGAAAATGCGCAGCCATTTTTGAAGGCTTGGAAGACCTCACGTCAATTTGCCAAGCAGGTACAGGATTTACTGACTATTTTGGCCTTGCGTGAAAAAGGAGAATTGAGCAAGCGAGATTGTTACCGCTTTGACTTGGATTTGCTTTTACAGGCTGAAAATCTTCGTCATGCTCAAGGGAAACCAGTCAACCCACAAGCCATCACAGAAACCTACCAGAGTCTGACCATTCATGACAAGAAAGAAATTCAGATTAATGGTGGCATTTTGATTAAGGAATATGGCTATCAACCAGGCCCAGACTTGGGAGAGATTTTAACAGAGATTGAATATGCCATTGTCGATGGAGAATTGGAAAATGACCGTCAAGCCATCCATGCTTACTTGAGGGAGAAAAAATGAGTGATTTTATTGTTGAAAAACTAAGTAAATCCGTCGGTGATAAGACCGTTTTTAAGGATATTTCCTTTATCATCCATGACCTAGACAGAATCGGTCTGATTGGTGTCAATGGGACTGGCAAGACCACCCTTTTAGATGTTCTTTCTGGTGTTTCTGGATTTGATGGGGATGTTAGTCCCTTTTCGGCTAAGAATGACTACCAGATTGGTTACTTGACTCAAGACCCTGATTTTGATGATAGCAAGACGGTCTTGGATACGGTTCTATCTAGTGAACTAAAGGAAATCCAGCTTATTCGTGAGTATGAATTGATCATGCTCAACTATAGTGAGGATAAGCAGGCTCGTTTGGAACGTGTCATGGCAGAAATGGACTCTCTCCAAGCTTGGGAAATTGAGAGTCAGGTCAAGACTGTCCTTAGCAAGCTGGGGATTCAGGATTTATCTACTCCTGTTGGAGAATTGTCAGGTGGCCTAAGAAGACGGGTTCAGTTGGCGCAAGTTCTTCTTGGTAATCACGACCTCTTGCTTTTGGATGAACCGACCAACCATCTGGATATTGCGACTATTGAGTGGCTGACCCTCTTTTTGAAAAATTCTAAGAAGACCGTCCTTTTTATCACCCACGATCGTTATTTCCTAGACGCTTTGTCAACACGTATTTTCGAGTTGGACCGAGCAGGCTTGACCGAGTATCAAGGTAATTATCAGGATTATGTTCGCCTTAAGGCGGAACAGGACGAGCGCGATGCGGCCCTTCTCCACAAAAAGGAACAACTTTATAAGCAAGAATTGGCCTGGATGCGCAGACAACCGCAGGCGCGTGCGACCAAGCAGCAGGCTCGTATCAATCGTTTCCACGACCTGAAAAAGGAAGTTTCAGTAGGTGCTGCTGAGACAGACTTGACCATGAACTTTGAAACCAGTCGGATTGGGAAAAAAGTCATCGAGTTTCAGGATGTTTCCTTCGCCTATGAAAACAAGGCTATTTTGCAAGATTTTAATCTCTTGGTGCAGGCTAAAGATCGTATTGGAATTGTTGGGGACAACGGTGTTGGGAAATCCACTCTCCTTAACTTGATTGCAGGAAGTCTTGAGCCGACAGCAGGACAAGTTGTGATAGGGGAAACTGTTCGCATTGCCTATTTCTCTCAGCAAATTGAGGGCTTGGATGAAAGTAAGCGAGTTATCAATTACTTGCAGGAAGTGGCAGAAGAGGTCAAGACCAGTGGTGGTTCTACGACTTCGATTGCAGAGTTGCTGGAGCAGTTCCTTTTCCCACGTTCGACGCATGGAACCTTGATTGAGAAATTGTCTGGGGGAGAGAAAAAACGTCTTTATCTCCTCAAACTGCTCTTGGAAAAACCAAATGTTCTTCTCTTGGACGAACCGACAAATGACTTAGATATTGCGACCTTGACAGTTTTGGAGAATTTCTTGCAAGGATTTGCAGGACCTGTTTTGACAGTTAGCCACGACCGCTATTTCTTGGATAAGGTAGCGACCAAGATTCTCGCTTTTGAGGATGGCAAGATTCGTCCTTTTTTTGGTCATTATACCGATTACCTTGATGAAAAAGCCTTTGAAACAGAGTTGGTCAATCAGGTGCAAAAGGCCGAAAAGGAGAAAGTAGTCAAGGTTCGAGAAGACAAGAAACGCATGACCTACCAAGAAAAGCAGGAGTGGGCAAGTATTGAAGGTGATATTGAAGCCTTGGAAAACCGTATCGCTGCTATTGAAGAGGAAATGCAGGCCAACGGCTCTGACTTTGGCAAACTGGCTACTCTTCAGAAAGAGCTAGATGAGAAAAACGAAGCACTCCTTGAAAAATACGAACGCTATGAGTATCTAAGTGACTTTGATAGCTAGAAGAATAGAAAAATCCCGTCTCATGACAGGATTTCTCTATTCTTTTTTAGTTTCTTGATGAAAGATATTTTGCCAAGTTTCGTGGCGACGCCAGATACTGGTATGGACGATACCATCTAACTCATAGCAGATGAGTTTGGTCTTCTGACTGATGGAAGTGATCTGGATATCCTTGATAGCTGAATTCAAGTCTTTTTCGGCTTTATAGGCCTCTTTATCCATCTGATTTCCGTCTTGACGAATATAGACAAAATCGTCAGCCAAGAGTTCTTCCAGTTGATTTCCCTGATCAATCAATTGTTCGCGCATCAGCAATTTTTTATAGACATTGTCTAAAATTTCATCCTCAGGGATAGGTGCTGGCTCAATATGGACATCGGTATCAAAGACTCCAAAACGTTCCTCCAGCATAGACTCGACCTGATCCGCAATTTCATGGCTTTCAAAAACAGATAAGTCAGGATTCATTTCTAGCGTAATATCAAGGTAGATATTGCTACCGTAGGTACGACCTCTTTGAGACTTAACCTTGCTGATTTTGGGAATTTCCATGATGGCCTTTTGATAATCCTCAAGCAGACGGTCGTCAAAACCATCTGAAAGACTAAAGGAAGACTCGATAAAGATATCATAGGCAGTTTTCAAGATAAAGAAAGTGATGACGATGGCAACCAGTTTATCCACAATCGGATAATTAAAGCTGCTAGCCAGGATGGCAATGGTAGTACCAAGTGAGGTGACAGCATCAGAAAGATTGTCCTGGGCGGCAGCCTTCAGTGCTTTGGAGTTGGATTTCTTACTGAGGCGAGTGTTATAGAGATAAACCACAAACATAATCGCTGCAGAAATGATTCCTAGAGTGGCACCAAGAGGATCAATGACTGTTTCTTCACGACTGATAATCTTTTGAATGGTATCCCTCAGCACATCAAAGCCAACATAGAACATGATGATAGAAGTGACCAAGCTAGCCAAATCCTCAATCTTCCAGTGACCAAAACGGTGGTCTCGGTCAGCAGGTTGGCGCGCCATTCGAATCCCAATCAAGAGGGCTACATTTCCAATGATATCCGATACGTTGTTAAAACCATCGGCCACCAAACTGGATGAATGGAGGAGGTGCCCAGTTGCTAATTTGGCTGCAGACAAGATCAAATAGGTCGAAATGCTGATAATGGCCCCACGCTCAGCTAACTTGAGATTTGAGATAGATTGCTTCATTCAACTTCCTTTCTAGTCACATAGCATTCTACCATTATACTGGTTTTCAAGGGAAAATTCAAATAAGTCAGTTTTTACTCTTTGAAAACTTTTCAAAATTTGGTATAATAGTACTACTCAAGGGAGTAGCTGGCAGAAACCTGTGATAGTGTCGTCATTCCGAATTTTATACTGAAAAGTATGCTTTCCGGCACTATCTTAAACAGCGAGACTTGTTATGATTAACAGGTCTCTTTTTGTTTGTCGTGAAAAGATACGATGGGAAAAGAGAGTCTGTTTTGCACACAATGTCAAGGAGGAGACACATGTCAAAAGAACAAAAACGCCAAGCGTTTTACACTCAGAGTCCTGAAGAGGTCTTGAAGGCTGTGGATGCGACCGAGCAAGGTTTGTCATCAAGTGAGGCGGAAAAGCGCCTTGCCGAATTTGGTCACAATGAACTCGAAGAAGGCGAGAAACGATCAATCCTGGTCAAATTCATCGAGCAATTTAAGGATTTGATGATTATCATCCTAGTTGCGGCAGCTATTTTGTCAGTTGTGACTTCTGGTGGGGAAGATATCGCAGATGCCATTATCATCCTAGCCGTGGTTATCATCAACGCTGCCTTTGGTGTTTACCAAGAAGGAAAAGCAGAAGAAGCTATCGAAGCCCTCAAATCCATGTCTAGTCCAGCTGCCCGAGTTCTTCGTGATGGGCATATGGCTGAGATCAATTCTAAAGAATTGGTACCAGGTGATATCGTTGCCCTCGAAGCAGGTGATGTGGTACCAGCAGACCTACGTTTGCTAGAAGCCAATTCTCTTAAAATCGAAGAAGCTGCCTTGACAGGTGAGTCTGTGCCAGTCGAAAAAGACTTGACAGTTGAACTTGCTGCAGATGCTGGTATTGGTGACCGTGTCAATATGGCCTTCCAAAACTCAAATGTGACTTATGGTCGTGGTCTTGGTGTTGTTGTCAATACAGGTATGTACACGGAAGTTGGTCATATCGCTGGCATGCTTCAAGATGCGGATGAGACAGATACACCACTTAAACAAAACTTGAACAACCTTTCTAAGGTCTTGACCTATGCAATCTTGGTCATTGCCCTTGTTACTTTTGTAGTGGGTGTCTTCATTCAAGGGAAAAATCCACTTGGTGAGTTGATGACCTCTGTTGCGCTTGCCGTTGCAGCCATTCCAGAAGGACTCCCAGCTATCGTAACTATCGTTCTTGCTCTTGGTACTCAAGTTTTGGCCAAACGAAACTCTATCGTTCGTAAGTTGCCAGCAGTAGAAACACTTGGTTCAACTGAAATCATCGCTTCTGATAAGACTGGTACGCTGACTATGAACAAGATGACAGTCGAAAAAGTCTTCTACGATGCAGTCCTACATGACTCAGCTGATGACATTGAACTAGGTCTTGAAATGCCCCTACTTCGTTCAGTTGTCTTGGCCAATGATACCAAAATAGATGTGGAAGGCAACCTGATTGGTGACCCAACCGAAACAGCCTTTATCCAATATGCCTTGGACAAGGGCTACGATGTCAAAGGATTTTTAGACAAATATCCTCGTGTGGCTGAATTGCCATTTGATTCTGAACGTAAGCTCATGTCAACAGTTCATCCACTTGCAGATGGACGCTTCCTCGTAGCTGTTAAAGGTGCGCCAGACCAACTCTTGAAACGTTGTGTTCTTCGTGACAAAGCTGGGGATATTGCTCCGATTGATGAGAATGTTACAAACCTCATCCATACAAACAACTCTGAAATGGCCCACCAAGCCTTGCGTGTCCTTGCAGGTGCTTATAAGATTATTGACAGCATTCCAGAAAACCTCACTTCTGAAGAGCTTGAAAATGATTTAATCTTTACTGGTTTGATTGGGATGATTGACCCTGAACGTCCTGAAGCTGCTGAGGCTGTTCATGTGGCTAAGGAAGCGGGAATTCGTCCAATCATGATTACGGGTGACCATCAAGACACTGCAGAAGCTATTGCCAAACGTTTGGGAATCATCGATGCAAATGATACAGAAGGACACGTTTTAACTGGTGCTGAGCTCAACGAACTGTCAGATGAAGACTTTGAAAAAGTAGTTGGTCAATACTCTGTTTATGCCCGTGTATCTCCAGAACACAAGGTTCGTATCGTCAAGGCTTGGCAAAAACAAGGTAAAGTCGTTGCCATGACAGGTGATGGTGTCAATGATGCGCCAGCTCTGAAAACAGCCGACATCGGTATCGGTATGGGAATCACTGGTACAGAGGTTTCTAAGGGGGCTTCTGACATGATTCTTGCAGATGATAACTTTGCGACTATTATTGTTGCAGTGGAAGAAGGACGTAAGGTCTTCTCAAACATTCAAAAGACTATTCAGTATCTGCTTTCTGCCAATACTGCTGAAGTATTGACCATCTTCCTATCAACCTTGTTTGGTTGGGATGTCTTGCAGCCAGTTCATCTTTTGTGGATTAACTTGGTAACAGATACCTTCCCAGCAATTGCACTAGGTGTTGAACCTGCTGAGCCTGGTGTCATGAACCATAAACCACGTGGACGCAAGGCAAGCTTCTTCTCAGGTGGTGTTTTGAGTTCTATCATCTATCAAGGTGTACTCCAAGCAGCTATTGTTATGAGTGTTTATGGCCTTGCGATTGCTTATCCAGTACATGTGGGTGATAATCATGCCATTCATGCTGATGCCCTTACTATGGCCTTTGCAACCCTTGGTTTGATTCAGCTCTTCCATGCCTACAATGTGAAATCTGTTTACCAATCCATCTTGACAGTTGGTCCATTCAAGTCTAAGACCTTCAACTGGTCCATCTTTGTATCCTTCATCCTTCTCATGGCAACAATCGTCGTAGAACCGCTTGAAGGAATCTTCCACGTAACCAAACTAGACTTGTCACAATGGGGAATCGTCATGGCTGGAAGCTTCTCAATGATTATCATCGTCGAAATCGTTAAATTTATCCAACGCAAACTTGGCTTTGACAAGAATGCGATTTAAAAAGAAAAAGTCATCTTCGGATGGCTTTTTGCTACAGTTGAGGGAAAGGGCTTGCAGTTGTCGGCTTTTGTGCTATAATTGCTATAATATAGTAAAAAGAAAGAGGAGTGAGCAGAAGTGGAAAAGAAAATTGTGAAGGATATTTTGTTTTTATCTCAGGTATCTCAGCCGGCAAGTCAGGAAGACCTTTATCTTGCCAAAGATTTGCAGGATACGCTTTTAGCAAATCGTGAGACTTGTGTCGGTCTGGCTGCCAATATGATTGGGGTGCAGAAGCGCGTGATTATTTTTAATCTGGGCTTGGTTCCTATGGTCATGTTTAACCCAGTGCTCCTGTCCTCTGAAGGATCTTATGAGACAGAGGAAGGTTGTTTGTCCTTGGTAGGTGTGAGACCTACTAGGCGTTATGAAACTATAAGGGTTGCCTATCGTGACAGCAAGTGGCAGGAACAGACCATTACCTTGACAGGCTTCCCAGCTCAGATTTGCCAGCATGAACTGGATCACTTGGAAGGACGAATCATTTAGGAGGAAAGCAAATGAAACGAATAGTCTTTGAACTTATTTTTATCGCAACGACCTGGTATATCTTTTTACCGCCTCTTAACCTGACCAGCTGGGAATTTCTCTTTTTCCTCTGTGGACATTTGCTGGTTGTAGCAGTCTTATTTGGCTTTGGCAAGGGAATCAATCTGGTTAAAACGGTTCATGTGCGCCACGGCAAGGCAGAAGCTGCCTTAAATCTAGAGGGTTTCAAAATCAATCGGTTAGGGAAAATCCTTTTAGCTTCTATTGGAGGAATTCTTCTCTTGGCAGCTTTGGTTTCCTTGGTGACTTCCAGCATTTTTCAGGCTAAGAATTATGCCAATGTAGTCACGGTTACTGAAAAAGACTTTAGTGAATTTCCTAAGACTGATACCAGTAAGGTTCCTATTTTAGATAGAAGTACTGCTGAAAAAATTGGAGACCGCTACTTGGGTTCCCTAACAGATAAGGTGTCGCAATACGTAGCGGCAGATACCTATACCCAACTGACGATTGATGGGAAGCCTTATCGGGTTACACCCTTAGAATACGCAGATCCTATCAAGTGGTTTAATAATCAAGCCAAGGGAATCGGCGAGTATATCAAGGTGGACATGGTAACTGGTAATGCGGACTTGGTGGACTTGAAGACACCAATTAAGTATTCGGACTCGGAGTATTTTAACCGCGATGTCAAGCGTCACTTGCGCTTGAAGTACCCAACCAAGATCTTCAAAACTCCATCTTTTGAGGTGGACGATGAGGGCAATCCTTTCTATGTAGCAACCGTTTACCAAAAGCAATTTGGGCTTGCGGTTCCTCGTCCTGTTTCAGTCATTATCTTGGATGCTACAAATGGAGAAACCAAGGAATACAGCTTGTCAGATGTTCCAGAATGGGTGGACAGGGTCTATCCAGCTGAGGAAACCATCGAGCAAATTAACTACAACGGCAAGTACAAGGACGGTTTCTGGAATGCTATGATTTCCAAGAAAAACGTGACCCAGACTACCAAGGGATATAATTATTTGTCTATCGGTAATGACATCTACCTCTACACAGGTGTGACGTCGGCCAATGCAGATGAAAGTAATCTTGGTTTTATCCTTGAAAATATGCGGACAGGAGAAATCACTAAGTATAGCTTGGCTTCTGCGACCGAAGAATCAGCCCGTGAATCAGCCGAAGGTGCTGTTCAGGAGAAATCCTACAAGTCAACCTTCCCAATCCTCATCAACATCAATGACAAGCCTCTCTACATCATGGGCTTGAAGGACAATGCTGGCTTGGTCAAAGAGTACGCCTTGGTAGACGCAGTCGAGTACCAAAATGTTATCGTAGCCACCACTGTGGAAGAACTGCTCAGCAAGTACGCCAACAAAAACGACCTTGAAATTGATAATGAAACCACAGAAAGTATCAAGGGTGTGGTAGCAGACCTCAAATCAGCTGTTATCAAGGGCGACACCGTCTACTTCTTTAAAGTTGATGGCAAGATTTACAAGGTTAAGGCCTCTGTATCAGATGACCTGCCTTACCTCGAAAATGGTAAAACCTTCGAAGGTCAAGTAGGAAAAGACAACTATCTCAAGACCTTTAAAGTTCAGTAAGAGGAGAGGCTGGGCAAAACCTCAATTTCAGGAAAAAATGAAGTAAATCTTTCCATCATAAAACGCATAGTATCAAGATTTCTCAATTCCTGATACTATGCATTTTTTAATTTTAATGCCTTTTTCCCCAGTCTCTTTTCAGATGAATTCCTTGGTTGTGGTTAAAAAATATGCTACACTATCAATATGAAAATTTTAATCCCAACAGCAAAAGAAATGAACACAGACTTGCCAAGTATCGAGGCAACTCCTTTAAGACCAGAAAGTCAGGCTGTGCTGGATGCCTTGGCTCTCTATTCTGTTAGTCAATTGGAGAGTTTTTACAAGGTATCAGTTGAGAAGGCAAAGGAAGAATTTCAAAATATCCAAGCTTTGCAAAGGAAAACTGCTCAACACTACCCAGCCTTGAAACTTTTTGATGGGCTCATGTACCGCCACATCAAGCGAGACAAACTGAACGATGCAGAACAGGCCTATCTTGAAAATCATGTCTTTATTACTTCGGCTTTGTACGGAGTCGTACCAGCCTTGTCACCCATAGCCCCTCACCGTTTGGACTTTTTGATGAAGTTAAAAGTCGCAGGTAAGACTTTGAAGAGCCATTGGAAGCAAACCTATGATGAAGCTATGAATGGTGAAGACCTAATTTTCTCTCTCTTGTCATCCGAGTTTGAGACTGTATTTTCTAAGGAAATCAGAGGAAAAATGGTGACCTTCAAATTCATGGAGGATAGAGGTGGTCAGCTGAAGATTCATTCAACTATTTCAAAGAAAGCGCGTGGTGCCTTCCTGACAGCCCTGATAGAAAATCAAGTACAGACGGTGGAGGAGGCTCGTCGCTTAAGCTTTGCAGGGTTTACCTACAGAGAAGATTTGTCACAGCCACAGGAATTGGTTTTTGTTAAGGAAGTATAGAAATCAGATAAGAGAAAAAGTCAGCAGGACCCTGCTGACTTTTTAGTTTATAAAGTATTGGATATATGAATCTCATTTGATAAAGTGTTGAGGTGATTAACCAAATCCATGATTGACAGATGGTTTCGGCAAATAAACTTCTTAGTAATCCCTGGAATATAGAAATTAGACACGATGATATCGTAATCTGTCTGATTTAAAATCTCAGGACTTGTTTGTAATTCATCCCAAGTATCGAAGGTGAAGCGGTTATTACAGTAATAGGAAAGCATATCAACAAAGGTAAGGGATATAGCATGGTCAAAGTTACTGATAATCAAAACCTTGATAGGTGGTCGATTTTCTAACAACTGAGTAGAGAGGTTTTCAGCGTGGGTTAAGATGGTGTACATCAAGTGTTCCAACTGTTCAGGATGGTCATGCTGTCCAATTGCTTGACGGTATTGAGCCAGTTCTTGACGCGCACTTCCCATAAAGTCTGGGAAGTAAACTTCAAATTTTTTAATCGTTAATGCTTTTTGTTCAAATAAGATTGGGGTAGAAAAGATTTCCTGTCTTTCAAAGAAAGCAGTGTTGTGTAAATGCCAAATCAGCTCATCGTGGTTGGTAAAAGTAATCTTATATTGTTTTGATAGGCTTTCTAATATTTGACTAAGTAATTGGTAAGAGTATCTTGCTTCACTGTTTTCTTCTAAAGAGTTGAAGAATTCTTGAGGATTTAAGAAAAGATTGTTTTGAATAAAGGATATAAAAATTTGGGCGATGATATCTGGAGTGATTTCAAGTCCCAGTTTTTCAGAGAAATGGACAAGTAGCTCCTCAAAATTTGGAATATTCATCAAAAGAGGGTAGTATTCATCGAAGAAATGATTTGGTAAGTCGATAAAATGACCATTTTTGACGCGGTAAATACTGATAGCTATCATCAATTTGTACATTCTATAAATTGAAAATCGCATTGGATAATTCGTGATTTTATAGAAGAAATCAGCAAACTCTGTTAAATCCTCCTCAGGAAGGTCTGGAAAAGGCCAGTCTAGGAAATAATAGCGCTCAGAAAAGTATTGGGCAAAAAAATAACGAATATCCGTTTCATTACCAAGAATTGCAGTAGGGGTAAAAGATAATTCAATCTGAAATTGTGATGATAGAGTTTTTGTAATATTTCGGCCTAATCGATAGAGGTTGGCATTACTTGAGTGAAGATTTTCAACTGTTCGATAAATAGGTAGCCCCTCATTGAAGAACATATACTCTAGTAATTGAAAAGATTGGGAATGAGCTAGAAAATATTGATAAACGTCTTCCAGACTAGTGTTAACATCTAAATCAATCATAATTCCGTTAACGGAAGATTGGATGTCAATATTTGGGAAAGCTGTTCGTAATTCATTTAAATCATTTTTTAGGATTCGTTCTGTACATCCTAATTTTTCGGCAAGTGCATGTAATCTTAGCCAATTACGATTCTGGATTAAGATTTCCATTAAGCGTAATTGTCTTTGATCTTTTGTGGATAAAAGGTTTCGCATGTAGGTAATTTCCTCCTAAATTATATTGTATCATAATTATGATTCTGTTGTACAAAAAAACAAGAATTAAAAATATGTACATTAAATTCAAAAAAAAAAAAAAAAAAAATATGGCTCCATGGTACAAAAATCAGATATATTAATTTCATAGATAATATTGATTAATGGCTCAAATAGTTGTAAATTGTAAACTATAAAATACTATCTAGGAGTTTGAAATGAAACATTCACATAAGAAATCATTTGACTGGTATAGCATGCAACAACGATACTCTATTCGTAAGTATCACTTTGGTGCGGCTAGTGTCTTGCTCGGGACAGCCTTAGTCTTGGGAACTGCTGCCAATGCGCAATCAGTACAAGCGGAGGAACAACATCCTGAAGCAACTAATAGTGTTTCTGTTGATAAGGTAGAAGAAGCTACTAAACCAGCAGAAGTATCAACACCTAAAAAAGAAACAACTTATGCAGCTCCAACTGTAGCTAATCCAGTAGAAACGACTCCAGTTAAAACTGAAGAAGCTACTAAAACAGCAGAAAAAGTTGAAGAAGCAAAAGACAAAAAAGAAGCAAGTCATCAAGATGCTGTTGACAAGTCAAAATTGTTAACAGCTCTTTCACGTGCTAAAAAATTAGAAAGTAAGTTATATACAGAAGCAAGTGCTGCTAACTTGCAAGCAAGTATCCAAGCTGGTCAAAGCTTGCTTGGGAAAGCAGATGCATCTGAAGCTGAAATATCAGCAGCAGAGACATCTATCCAATCGGCTATTATTGGTCTAGAACTTCGTTCTAACTCTGATAAAGGAACTGTATCAGAAACTCCTGTAGTGAAGAAAGCTGACACAGCAGAAGCCAAAGAAGAAGCTAAGCCAGTTGCAACAACGACTGACCGTTCAGCTGTTGATAGTAGCGTTTTAGCAACTAATGCACCTGCCAAAGTAGAAACAACTTCAGCTCCAAAATCTACTAATGAAATCTTGAAACCAGGTTTGAGCCTTTCTGATGCTCGCCAAAATCCAGCTATCCGTAAGGAAGACTTGGATAAAGGTCATAGTGGCTTTAGAGCGGCTAGCAATCCAGCCAACCCAATTGTCTCAGGTTCTGGAAATACAGTTGCATTTTCAGACATCAGCCAAGGTGGTCGTAGTTATAGTTTCCGTGGCTACGGGAACTCACGTGGTGGTAATTCAATTCATTACGATGTAACAACAGTACGTCAAGGTAATAAATTGAATTTCACAATCAAATATTCTGGTCCGGGCGAATTTGTTAATAATAACTTTATCTTGGATAAAGGGGATGGATTTGGAAATCCTTCCAATGCGACAATCACAACTCCAAGGTTAAGAGATCAATCAAAACCTATTAGCCAAGGTGCCAACTACGTATCTCACTCAGGATACAGTATGACCTCTGCTACTTCAACAAATACGGAACAAACAATCAGATTTAGTTTGCCAATCAATAATCCAAATGGTGACTTGTCTGTTCGTTTGAAACCTGTTACTTTTAACGTGGACCAAGGTGGTGGCGGTGCCGCTACTAGCAATGACCCATACAGCAACTCCAACTATTATCATAGAGCAAATCCACTATACTTGGATGCAAACCCTTATGGTGGTACTAATAATAAGACTGTTTCAGAAGACATTGATTTCCAAACAGTCTACCTTCCAACTAGTAAATTACCAGAAGGTCAAACTAGATTAGTTCGAGAAGGTGAAAAAGGACAACGTCAAATTACCTATAAAGTTCATCGATTTGGTAACGAAACACTTTTAGGATTGCCAATTAGTAATTCTGTTACTAAAGAAGCTAAGCCACGTATTATGCAAATTGGTGTGGCTAAAGAGCTAATCGATACAGTAAAACCACGTGTTGATCAAAATAAAGTTGGTGATACAAATAACCTCACTTTCTATCTTGATAACGATGGAAATGGTGTTTATACTGAAGGCGTAGACGAACTTGTTCAAAAAATTGCTATTAAAGATGGAGCCAAGGGTGAAAAAGGGGACCAAGGTGAACGCGGTCTAACTGGAGCTAAAGGTGAAAAAGGAGACCGAGGCGAACGCGGTCTAACCGGAGCCCAAGGAGCTAAAGGTGAAAAAGGAGACCGAGGCGAACGCGGTCTAACTGGAGCCCAAGGAGCTAAAGGTGAAAAAGGAGACCGAGGCGAACGTGGTCTAACTGGAGCGCAAGGAGCCAAAGGTGAAAAAGGAGACCGAGGCGAACGCGGTCTAACTGGAGCGCAAGGAGCCAAAGGTGAAAAAGGAGACCGAGGCGAACGCGGTCTGACTGGAGCCCAAGGAGCCAAAGGTGAAAAAGGAGACCAAGGTGAACGCGGTTTAACTGGAGCTAAAGGTGAAAAAGGAGACCAAGGTGAACGCGGTCTGACTGGAGCCCAAGGTGCCAAAGGTGAAAAAGGAGACCGAGGTGAACGCGGTTTAACTGGAGCTAAAGGTGAAAAAGGAGACCAAGGTCAGGCAGGTCGTGACGGTGTAACTCCAACCGTAACCGTTAAAGATAATAAAAATGACGGCACTCATACTATCACGATTAACGACGGTAGAGGTAATGTTACAAGTACTGTTGTAAGAGATGGTTTCGATGGCGCAAGTCCATTAGTTGCGACTCAACGAAATGATGCAGATAAAACAACAACAGTTATCTTCTATTACGATAAAAATGGAAACAATGAATTAGATGCTTCTGATAAGAAATTAAAAGAAGTTGTAATTGCGGATGGTGCTAAAGGTGAAAAAGGGGACCAAGGCGAACGTGGTCTAACCGGAGCGCAAGGTGAAAAAGGCGAACGTGGAGACCGTGGTGAAACAGGAGCAGCGGGACGTGACGGAAAAACTCCAAAAATCACAACTGCTCGTGGAGCAGACGGCCGTAGTACTGATATTACATTTACTATTCCTGGTGAAGAACCTGTAACAGTTAACATTAAAGATGGTAAAGATGGACGTACACCAACCATCGACTTAAATGCCTTAGCTGAAGCAGCAGCAAGATTAAACAATCAAAGAAGCGGAAGAGTAAGAAGAGCTTTAGCAGACGCCCCATCTACAGCACCAGCAGAAAAACCAAGAGAAGGTACTCTTATTACAGCGTACTTTGATAACAATGGTAATGGTCGGTACGATGAAGGTATAGATGACTTAATTGCTAAACAACCAATTTATAATGGTACAGACGGTGCCAATGGTGCAGCAGGTGCAGCCGGACGTAATGGTGCTGAATTATTAAGTGGACCTAAAGTACCAACAGCAGATGATGGTAAAGATGGCGACACTTATATCGATGCAACTACAGGTGATGTTTATAAGAAAGAAAACGGAACTTGGGATAAGATTGGTAACATTCGTGGACCTCAAGGTCTAAAAGGTGAAGCCGGAGTTGCAGGACCACAAGGGCCACAAGGGCTACAAGGACCTAAGGGTGACCAGGGTGCTCAAGGTCTTCAAGGTCGTGATGGTCAAGACGGAGCACAAGGTTTACCAGGACGCGACGGACGTGATGGNGCAGCAGGTCGTGACGGACGTGATGGACGCGACGGTAAAGACGTCTTGAACGGNAAAGTTAACCCNGAANCAAATCAAGGTAAAGACGGCGATAAATACGTTAATACAGAAACAGGCGACGTCTTCGTTAAGAATAACGGCAACTGGGAAAAAGAAGGCAACATCAAAGGCCCTAAAGGGGACAAAGGTGAACAAGGTCTTCAAGGTCGTGATGGTCAAGACGGAGCACAAGGTTTACCAGGACGCGACGGACGTGATGGCGCAGCAGGTCGTGACGGACGTGATGGACGCGACGGTAAAGACGTCTTGAACGGNAAAGTTAACCCTGAATCAAATCAAGGTAAAGACGGCGATAAATACGTTAATACAGAAACAGGCGACGTCTTCGTTAAGAATAACGGTAACTGGGATAAAGAAGGCAACATCAAAGGCCCTAAAGGGGACAAAGGTGAACAAGGTCTTCAAGGTCGTGATGGTCAAGACGGAGCACAAGGTTTACCAGGACGCGACGGACGTGATGGCGCAGCAGGTCGTGACGGACGTGATGGACGCGACGGNAAAGACGTCTTGAACGGCAAAGTTAACCCNGAANCAAATCAAGGTAAAGACGGCGATAAATACGTTAATACAGAAACAGGCGACGTCTTCGTTAAGAATAACGGCAACTGGGAAAAAGAAGGCAACATCAAAGGCCCTAAAGGGGACAAAGGTGAACAAGGTCTTCAAGGTCGTGATGGTCAAGACGGAGCACAAGGTTTACCAGGACGCGACGGACGTGATGGCGCAGCAGGTCGTGACG